>JAVBSK010000238.1:0-7668 GCA_031556755.1 Bacteroidales bacterium
GGTATGCTTTGGTGATGCGGGCATACCAATTCCGTCCGGCATAACCTATACTTCTGATCAGGTTGTGTTCGCAATTGTGTTTGATGCAATTCCATTCGTTTCCTGCTTTCAGGCATAATTCGCAGGGCGAATCATTTCTCATGAATAAACCGGTGGAACACATCAGCCGAAAATTATGTACTGTCATAACAACAGGTACGCCTGCTTTTTTGATGTGCTTCAGGATCGCCGGAGAAATATAGGGATACAGATTATGGACGATGACGATATCCGGTTTGTTGTTTTTCATCAATTGTTTGATGTCACGAACCGCATCGGGAGCATAGAAAGCATAGAATAAGCCTTTGATGTCTCCGCTCAGTGTTCCCCTCAATCCTTCCGTCGTCTTGCGATAGACATCAACCTGATGTCCCATTTCCCGAAAAAGGGCGATTTGTTTGTCTACAACGGCTTCTTCACCGGAATAAACGCCGTAATTGTTATGGATGAGGAGGAGATGCATAGCAATGTTTTTATCTTTTCTTTTGGTAAAAAGCCGTACAGCTTTTTAATGGATCTTTTTTGAAATTCAGAAGCATATCTTTCAAATCAGACCTCTGCTCAGAACTGTCTTGAAATTGGATCCTCGTTTGCTAAGCTTCAGCGAGTCTGTTGCAAATCTGATTTATACTTAAGTTTCCGGTTGCGCAAAAATAGGTATTTTATTTGAATAACGTTTGAAAATTAAACAGTCTTGATGCTTTTTTCCTAGTCCAAGCCATTAAAAAGGAAGAAATAAACACCAATGGTACAATAATGAAAAAATATAATCCAAATTGCGACTGAGTAATAAAATAATGTTCTTTGAAATAAGGATAATATAGGCTGTCGAATATATAACTACATAAATAAATATCTAAAGATAATAGAGATATTATAGTTATTGTGGTAGATATTTTTTTCGATTTTATATCCATTTGATAACAAATCAAGAAGAATACTATAGCTATTAACGTTCCAAAAACTCCATTGCCACTCCCTAAAACTTGTATTAGTGCATGATTGTGAATAAGTAACAAATTAAAAAGAGGAGTAATTATACAAACTGCCAAAATAATAGCTACTCCAATCCACTTATTAATTTGAGGTTTATATTCCTGTATATATGCTCCTATAAAGTAGAATGTCAACGGATAACATTGTTTCCAAAATCCGGGGAGTAAATGTAATCCATATCGATTTAAAAGATCCGGTAAAGCTGTCATTGCGAATAGTATCCCGATAAGTAGCATTTTATTTCGTTGTGTGGGAATCCCGTTATAAAGAATATTGAGAAACGGGGTAAGTAAAAAAAGTCCAATCCACATTTCTATATACCAGGCATAAGGAATAGCTGAGAAATCTAATATTTTCAACAGCCACTTCATCAAAGAATATTCCTCATGAAGATAATATTTACGAAACAGAATTGATAAAATGGAAAAAATTATGTAGGAAATAATAACTTTCAATCCATTTTTATAATATTTCTTAGATATTGATTTATTAATATTTAGGTAGCCGGTAAGAAGAATAAACAAAGGGATACAAATTTGAAAAAAGAAATAGGCCATTGACTGGATAAACAGTGAAACTCCTTTAAATTCTGCTGTTTTTAATTCTGTATGTAATCCGAAAAAGTGAATAGCTATCACAAAGAATATGGCACAGCTTCGGATAAAGTCTAAAGCGGAATGGCGAGTTTGTTGCATGTTATGATTAACCTTTGAAGTATGATAAAAAAGAATTGTTTTTGAATTTAGTTTCGCCGATTTTTGCTAAATGAATTTGCTGATAACAAATCGAAATTGACAGACTATAAACAATTAAATATTTCAAATACCATATATCAACAAACTTAGCCGTGATCTGTATCAACGGAATATGGTATAAATATATCCAAATACTATTACTGCCAACAAATGAAACTTTATTGTAAATCTGAGTCACAATCTTCGGTGAAATATTAAATTTGAAAGTCCAAAGAAATATAGACATAAAAATTCCATATAAAATATAATAAGCATGAGGTGGATATTTATACGATTGAAACGGAATAATACCAGCAAAACCGGATCTGTAAAAATAAATAATACTACAAATGAATATAACACAGATGGCTGATAATAATTTTTTCAAACTTAAATAAGACATATTTTTTATCCTTAATCCAATCAAAAATAAAAAAGAATAACCAATTCCTTCATAAACATAATTTTTGACAAAATTAAAGTTAACTCCAATGTGATTTTGAATCACTGATTCATATAGGAGAATTCCTGATATAATAAGTATGAAAAATAATATATTGGAAGTTATTTTTTTATTTACATAAATAAATACTGGAGTTAATAAGGCTATTATTAGAAATATCCTGATAATCCAAACATATCCTATCCCATCAAGTAATAAGTAACTTCCGATAACGTGTTTAGTTGCTACGCCAAAATCAATATTGAAGTATTTCAAAATAAATACAATAACAAAATAAATACTAAGAAACAGATATACCGGAATTAATAATCTTTTTATTCGTTTAAAAATGAACGTCCAAAATTTATCTATTTTCTTGTTTGAGTAAGAAAGTCCCGAAACAAAAATCATAAGAGGGACATCGAATGTTCTCAATTGAAATAGTATATTGGGAGGATATACATGCGCAAGAATAATCAATGTTATCCCAACGAAGCGTAATAAATCGATGTAATTGTCTTTTGACGGAATCATTGTCATGCTTTTTGAACGGATTGAATATATTGATCCATGACATTTTTTTTCGAAAAGATATACTTATCATCAAATGCAGATTGTCCAATATCTGCAATTTTTTGCGGATTTTTATATAGAAAATTTAAAATGTCGGCAAGTTCTTTTTCATTTGAAAAAAAGAATCCATTTTTATTATTTTTGATAATATCCAATGCAATTCCTGTTTTTTTAGTAATAACACATCTACCTAAAGCAAATGGTTCTGCAATGCATCTGCCATAAGTTTCAACATTGGAAGATACCAGTGCAATATTGGATTTTTCATATAGATTTACCACTTCTTCGTGAGGCATCTTTCCCGGAAAAAATACATTGTTGTTTAAGTTAAGTAACTTTACTAAGTTTTTACTTTCTTCTAATAACGGGCCTTCGCCCGGGAGATGTAATTCTATGGTTTTATCATTTGTTTCATCAATGTATAATTTAACGGCTTGAATAAGTTTGTTTTGATTCTTACCTTCTCTAAACTGGGCGGGAAATACCATCTTTAGCGGCTGTGAGTTTATTATGTTTTCAGATTTATTGAATTCAGGTTTATTCATCACATAGAAAACCAAATCTGTCTTGTATCTGATAAACCAAAATCTTTTAGAAACGTAACTCGACATGCTAATGACTCTATCTGCAAACAGGAGAAGGCCTAAGCCAATTATTCCTATTGCAAATATTGCTTTTATGAGAGAATTATGTCTATAACCATGAATCGTGTAAATAATCTTAAATTTCTCAGGAATGATTTTTTTGTATTTGATGTATGAAACGATTGCTAATTGCCAATTATTATGAACATTAACATGAGTAATATTGTTATTTTTAATAACAGTTTCAACCTGTTTTGATAAATAATTGAAGTCGGAATGAACATCCAGATGCTGTATAACATCCATCTTTATATTATTCTCCTGAATTTTTTTGTGAAGTCCGGATTCCATTTCGTTTTCACTGGAAACACAGAATAAGGAGAATTCAGGATGTTTACTTAACTCCAGAATTTGCTCTGTTAACGCAGTTGTAAGTCCAACGCCGTAATCAGACCCGAAAAATAATAAATTCGTCATTAAAATAATTTGTTTTTCAATTTGTTGTAAACAGATTCTCTGAATTTATAGGGTATTAATAGTAAGAAAACATAAAGTAAGGTATGTTTTCCGATATGATAACGAGAAGAAAAGACTAACTCTTTCCAAGCCAATTTGTTTTTTCCTAAAAACATATAGTTGAAACACCTCATTCTAAACCACAATGCGATATACTGTCTCAAGTATTCGGATGGATGATCTTTTTCCAATGCTATGAAAAATGTACTTACTTGATTTGATGTGTCAGGAATCCTCCTGGCTTTTTCTCCTTCATCATTAAATGAAACCAAAATCTTTCTAGAATAAGCGATCTGATTATTGACTGCTAACCTGGCCCAGGTCAATAAATCTTCTCCTGCCTTTATTCCAACAGGAAAACCTCCAATAGCTAAAAAAGCCGTTTTTTTAGCTACAATATTAATTGAACAAATGGGAGGATGAGAACAGGATGCTACTTCAAAATAATTACTTAGTATTCCATTTTCTCCGGTAAATGGAATTTTATTTAGAATCAAGGATTTAATATTTCCATGATAATCTTTGAATTCGTAGGCGCAGGCATATACGGCGCATTCAGGATATCGTTGAATCAAATCAACTTGTGTTGCTAAATATTCCGGTTTCCATTCGTCATCAGCATCCAATAAGGCGATATAATCATAGTTGGCTGCTTGAATTCCTTTATTACGAGCGGCGGAAACTCCCTGATTTTCCTGTTGAATCAGACGGATGCGGTTGTCTTTGATTTCATTCAATACAGCAATGCTGTTATCCGTACTACCATCATTCACCACAAGCACTTCAAAATCCTGAAATGTTTGCGCCAAAACAGATTCTAATGTTTGTCTGATCTGTTTTTCTTTGTTGTATAATGGAATAATTACACTAATCATTGCTTTTACTTTATTGAAGCAGTATCAAAAGTCCGGTTCGCACACATGTTTAACTTCGCTGAACGTTGTTTGAATATACGGAAAATCACAATTTTTATTTATTATGTATAATACAAATATTCAACAGTGTTATTCCGTGTAATTTGTGTTATCTGTGTGCTATTATAGCTTTTCTGATACACCATCTTGGGGGTATTAGGGATTTATTCTCGACTTCAATCCAATCAACATGCCATAAATCGCATAAGGATAACTCAGTGTCATCAATGAATAATTCACTACATTATCCGTGTACATCGCGACTGCCAATCCTGTCATAGAAGATGCCGCAACAATGGCGCAAAACTTAATCATCAAATCATTTTCTTTGTAGAAAATCAGGATGGCATGAAGCGCTAAAGAAATGACAATGGAGGCATACAAGCCCAAACCGATTAAACCTGTATCACACAATATCTGTACATAATCATTATGAACAACTTCTAATTTTCCAAACGGATGTTGATGGGAATAAAAAACAGCTTGTAAATTACCTAACCCACTACCCATTAATTCTTTACCCTTGTAGAAATTGTCAAGGCTCCATTCCCACATGGAAAATCGTCCGCTGGAGTCAATATCTTCAGACGTTAAAGCATCCCTGTTTTCTAAGATCTCTTCGGTGGTCATTCCTTTTTCGAAAAACATTTTTTCCCGGAATTCAGGAACGTATAAAAGTACGCCGACAAATATGGCGGTTGCTACAGCAACGTAAGGTACGGATTGAAGTTTATATCTGATTAATGATAAAACAGCGATGGTTATAGATGCTGCTAATAATCCGGTTCTGTTTGTTCCTAAGACAGCCGGAAGAATGAATAAAGGAATATACTTTAAATATTGTTTTTTATTGAAAATGGCATAATATGCTAATGCTATTGAGATGACTACAGGCATAAAGTCAAGGATGGCAGGTCCCCACCACATCATTGAGGCTAATAATTGACCAATAACCGGAATTTTTTGTAAAACCAGTAAATATAAAGCTCCGAATATTCCTACATAAAATATATTTTTGAATGCCCGTAGGGTAAACAATGAAGTAGACGTTACTTTAGAGGCTAATAACAAGACTAAAAATGGATATAAATATTTCAGGAAAACACGAACTCCGTATATTTTTGCAGGAGACAATACGATGGAGAAAATCAGGTATACGAGATATAATGTATATAATAGTACGGTAAGACTTGCTACAGGTTTATTTTTATCATAAAACAAGGCGACCAAACACAATACAATCCAGATGGCTAACCGGACAGCCGAGAGTCCTCCGAATGATAATATCCCGGTATATAAAGTAAATAAAAAAAAGTATTGGGTTCCTGTGACTCTGAAACGAAAATCTTTGTTCAAGGGATGATGTACTTCTTGTTGATTCAAAGAAATATATCTGATTCCTAAAACGGAAGTAACGAAAAAAAGTAAATAGGAGATAAGTGCGTACATCTATATTATTTTATTTCTTCAAAAAACTCGACCCAACGATTCATTACCTTCCCTACTCCGAACCTTTTGACATTTTGTTTGGCGGCCTCGCCCATCTTTAGTCGTAAAACTTTATCCGACATCAGTAGTTTCATCTGTTCCGATAATTCATTCACGTCTCTCAATCGTACCAGAAATCCGTCTTTTTTATCGGTGATGATTTCCGAAGGCCCGCATTCACAATCAAAAGCCACACACGGCACCCCACATTCCATTGCTTCTGTCAATACCAATCCGAATCCGTCATAGAGGGAGGATAGTACGAATATAGAAGATGATAGTAGAACTGATGCTGTGTTTTGGGTTGGCGGTGCGATCATTATATTTTCCGACAAAGATAATTCTTTTATCAATGTGAGCAACATGGATTGATCATGTCCTTCCCCGTAAATGTGTAATTTCCAGTCCGGAAAGTCTTTTTTTAGTAAGGCGAACGCCCGGATCAGGTACTGAAATCCTTTAGGTGCTACCAACCTGCCCATGGAGATGATTTGTTGGTTGGTGAGCGGGGCTGCATGTTCCGTTTCAAAGGAAAGCGGATTCGGAATAACTGTAAATTTTTTTCTACCTCCCCATAAAAATTTGTCTTTTTCCGTCAGTAAAACAATATGTTGATATTTTCGTGCATAATATCTTTCTTTAGCCAGTAAGAATTCCAGCCAGATTTTCCGGATCAACCGGTATTTGTCATTGATCAAAGCATTTCCCAAATGCCTCAGGTAGTTTTTAGTAAAATGAAATTCCAGTACTTTCTTGCTGCCGTCTGTTGCTTTGTATAAAAATTCAGCATCCAATCCGAAAACGCTGATGGTGATGTCCGGACGAATTTCTTCTAATTTTTGAAATAGTTTCTTTTGGTATTCTTTCCGGGAACGGCTTCCGAAAACCATCCAGGGCTTGTGTATTATTCTTTCTATTCCCAATGAATGAATATGGATCTTTTTCGAAAAAGGGAAAAAAGTTTTTCCGGGATCATTCAACACAATGATATGTATTTCATAATCCAATATATCTGCAAAATAATTGGCTTTCGTACATAACACCCGTTCGATTCCTCCCGAGTTGGCTATACTTCCTATAGAATAGACGATTTTCATTTATATCAAGATGTATTTATATTAGCACACCGAATACACGGAATATACGGAAAAACACTATTTCGTATGCTATTAAAACCATTAATCAGTCAAATTATATCATTTTTTTGATTTTCAATATCATTTTTTTTAATTGAGAAAAAATACCTCTATTTTCCAATCTTACATTATAAATCGTATCATAATCCGAAGTCCAATCGCTTTTATATAACTCAGTACCCCGAAGTTGATCTACGACATTTAAGCCTTTATCATATGCATCTTTTATACAGAACATCAAAGATA
>JAVBSK010000304.1:0-3266 GCA_031556755.1 Bacteroidales bacterium
AGAATACAAGAAAAACCTGGAACGTTTTATCGAAGATGTTCGTTCCAAAGGCGGAATCCCCATCTTGTGCACCTCCGTTGTCCGCAGGAAATTTGAAGCAAATGGAAAAACGATAGAACACACACTGGGAGCATATCCCGAAGTAACCAGGACTGTCGCCAAAGAACAAAAAGTTCAACTAGTGGATATGTACGAGAAAACAAAAACGCTTCTGGAAAATATGGGAGAGGAAAAATCTGCTTCCTTATTTTTACATCTCGCTCCCGGAATCAATAAAAACTTTCCCAAAGGAGTAATCGACGATACACATTCAAACGAAAACGGAGCGAGAATCAATGCGGGACTTTTTATCGAAGGAATCAAAACGGCAGCAAAAGGGGAAAACCTGACTGCCGATGCAAAGGAAGCCAAAGCCATCAAAAAATGGATCGACTTATTGAAAGAAAACGAAAATAACTATATTTCCCAGGTTTGGGTATCCGATCTGGGTAACGGTAAATATAAAAATCCGGTATTATACGCAGATTATTCCGATCCTGATGTCTGCAGGGCGGGAGAAGATTATTACATGACCTCTTCCTCTTTCAACTGCATTCCCGGATTACAAATCCTTCACTCCAGAGATCTGGTCAATTGGAAAATCATCGGATACGCCCTCGACAAACTGATTCCGGACTCCGTATTCTCCAAAGCCCAACACGGAAACGGAGTATGGGCGCCTTCCATCCGTTACAAGAACGGAGAATTTTATATTTATTACGGAGATCCCGATTATGGTATTTATATGACCAAGACAAAAAATCCGGCAGGAAAATGGGAGCCTCTGACTTTAGTAAAAGCGGGAAAAGGCTTGATTGATGCTTGCCCGTTGTGGGACGAAGACGGACAAATGTATCTGGCTCACGCTTATGCGGGAAGCCGTGCAGGTATCAAAAGCGTATTGGCGGTTACCCGCCTGACCCCGGACGGAAAAAAAGCCATTGGAGCAAGTAAAACCGTTTATGAAGGACATGACAGCGACGAAACAATCGAAGGACCCAAGTTCTACAAACGCAACGGATATTATTATATTTTTGCTCCGGCAGGAGGCGTAGCCACCGGATGGCAAGTTGTTTTACGTTCCGAAAACGTCTGGGGACCCTATGAACGAAAAATCGTGATGGCGCAGGGAAAAACAAAAATCAACGGCCCGCACCAGGGAGCCTGGGTAGATACGAAAACCGGAGAAGACTGGTTCTTCCATTTCCAGGATACCTATGCCTACGGACGTGTTGTCCACCTGCAACCCATGATTTGGAAAAATGATTGGCCGGTCATCGGAGAAGACAAAGACGGAGATGGCTGCGGAGAACCTGTGTTGTCTTATAAAAAACCGAACGTAGGTCAGCCCTACCCTATTTGTACTCCCTTGGAAAGTGATGAATTTTCCAGCAATGAGCTAGGTCTGCAATGGCAATGGCATGCCAATCCGCAAGACTGGTGGTATTTTACCAATGTAGAAAATGATTACCTGAGCCTCTATTCCGTACCTGTTACCGAAAATTACAAAAGCCTCTGGGATGTTCCTAACCTGTTGTTACAGAAAACACCGGCAAGAGCTTTTACCGCCACCACTAAACTGACATTCAAGCCGAACACGAAAATCAAGGGAGAGCGAGCCGGATTGGTTATGATGGGAATGGATTATGCTTCCCTGACGATGGAATATACCGGAGACGGTTTCACTTTGTCTCAATATGAATGCTCAAAGGCGGACAAAGGCGGTTCGGAAAAGACGAATGCATCTGTCAACATCAAAGAAAGCACCGTCTACCTGAAAATAAAAGTAGAATCAAACGCCACCTGTATGTTTGAATACAGTCTGGACGGAGAGAAATTCACCTCTCTGGGTAAGAAATTCACCCTGAGGGAAGGCAAATGGATCGGTGCAAAAATCGGCTTCTTCTGTACACGTCCGGTCAGAAATAACGACGGAGGAAGAACAGATGTAGACTGGTTCAGGATCGGAAATTAAGTTCTTCATTCTTAAATTTAACGTGAGCTCGATATAAGCAATAGACCGGAGGTCTGCGAAAATTATATCGAACTCACGTTAAATTTTTCTTTTCCTCCATAATTATTCAATAATTTTAATCATTTGTTTAAAATTATTGTTTTATTCAAAAATACAATTGATATTTGCACAGTCAAATTACGGAAACTCAGTTGATATTGATAGTACCGGCAATATCAATCGAGCATCAATAAATATCAACTAATTATCTATAAATTTCTATATAATGGATAAAGACATTACAACAGAAGAGAAAATCAAAGAGGCTGCGCGAAAAATCTTTTTACAGAAGGGTTATGCGGGAACACGCACACGGGATATCGCCGAAGAAGCAGGAATCAACTTAGCTCTACTGAATTATTATTACAGGAGCAAAGAAAAACTTTTCGAAATAGTGATGGAAGAAAGCTTATTCCAAATGTTCTCTTGTATTAAAAGTATAGTAAATGAGCCGTCCAGTAACCTGATGGATAAATTAGACAGTATTGTAAATAATTATATGGATATTTTACTAAAAAATCCAAATTTACCTCTTTTTATCATGGGAGAAATCCAATCCAATCCAGATAAATTCAGGAAGAAAATCGGTTTATCCGACTCTTTTTTAACCCATACGGTTATATACAAACAACTACAGGAACAGCTCGAATTGACAAACGGACAGAATCATCCGAATCCTGCTCATTTCATAATTAATCTATTATCAATGATTGTTTTTCCTTTTGTCGCCAAACCTCTATTAAAAAGACTTACGGATATGGATGAACAGAATTACGTAGATTTTATAAAAGAAAGAAGAGTTTTAATTCCATTATGGATCAAAGGAATGATTAATTTATAATGATTAAGATCATGAAAGCATATCAACATTTCATTGTACTGTTTTGCTCCGTCTGGATGATTAGTTCCGTATCGGCACAACAGCTAACAGTTGAAGACTGTCAAGAAAAAGCAAGGAGTAATTACCCTTTGATTAATCAATTCGGTTTATTGGAACAATCAAAGAACTATACCGTTTCCAATATTTCCAAAAACTACTGGCCACAGATTTCCCTCAATGGGCAGGCTAGTTATCAATCGGATGTGACCCAAGTACCGGTTCAAATTCCGGGAATGAATATTCCAACAATCGACAAAGATCAATACAAAGCGACCGTTGATGTCAATCAGATCATTTGGGACGGAGGAAATGTTCGTTCCCAACGCAAGATTG
>JAVBSK010000217.1:0-4260 GCA_031556755.1 Bacteroidales bacterium
ATGAAAAGGATTGTTGAGTTAAAAGAACGAAATTACGCAGATAAAGACAAATATGACTATGCTCCGGTTGATTTCGAGGATGCAATGGACAGCTACGACAGAGTATTGGAAGTTGCAGGGGAGATTTGCGGTGAAATCATAGCTCCGAATGCAGAAGGAGTAGACCATGAAGGTCCCCAAGTCATCAATAACCGGGTAAAATATGCTGCAGGAACGCAACAAAATCTGGATGCTACTGTTCAAGCCGGATTGATGGGAATCTCCATGCCTCGTCGCTACAACGGATTGAATTTCCCAATGACGGCTTTTATCATGGCTTCGGAAATGGCTGCGCGGGCGGATGCCGGATTCTGTAACCTTTGGGCATTACAGGATTGTGCAGAAACGCTTTATGAAGCAGGAAACGAAGATCAACACAGCCGTTTTATTCCTCGTGTGTGTGCCGGAGAAACCATGTCAATGGACTTGACAGAGCCTGATGCTGGTTCCGACCTGCAATCGGTAATGCTTCGTGCAACATACAGTGAACAGGATAAATGTTGGTACTTGAACGGCGTAAAACGCTTTATTACCAATGGAGATGCGGATATCCACCTGGTATTAGCCCGTTCGGAAGAAGGTACCAAAGACGGACGCGGACTTTCTATGTTCATCTATGACAAACGTCAGGGCGGCGTGAATGTTCGCCGTATCGAAAACAAAATGGGTATCAAAGGTTCTCCTACCTGCGAGTTGACATATAAAAATGCGAAAGCTGAACTTTGCGGAGACCGTAAATTAGGTTTGATCAAATATGTGATGTCTTTGATGAATGGAGCCCGTCTGGGTATTATGGCGCAGGCTACAGGCCTTTCTGAAGCTGCATATCGCGAAGCTTTGGCATATGCCAAAGACCGTAAACAGTTCGGAAAAAACATCATTGAATTTCCTGCCGTTTACGAAATGATCGCCAATATCAAAGCCAAAGCCGATGGTTCAAGAACAATCCTGTATGAAACATCCCGTTTTGTGGATGTTTACAAGGCTCTGGAAGATATTGAAAGAGAACGTAAATTGGAAAAAGAAGAAAAAGAGGAATTGAAAAAATACAGGAAATTAGCAGATGCTTATACTCCTCTTGGTAAAGCAATGTGTACGGAATATGCGAATCAAACAACCTATGATGCGATTCAGGTTCACGGAGGTTCTGGATTCATGAAAGATTATACTTGCGAACGTCTATACAGAGACGCCCGTATTACAAACATTTATGAAGGAACGACTCAATTACAGGTTGTTGCAGCTATCCGTCACGTGACCACGGGAACATACCTCAGTCAGATACGTGAATACGAGTCTCAACATGTGGCACCAGAATTAGAGCCTTTGAAAAAACAATTGATGAATATGACGGATATTTACGAAAAGATCGTAGCAAAAGTCATTGAAACAAAGGATAATGAATACATAGATTTCCAAGCTCGCCGATTGGTTGAAGCAGCAGGACATACGATTATCGGCTATTTATTATTGCAGGATACCAATAAAAATCCAGAGTTTCGCCGTTCTGCCGAAGTGTATATCAAATATGGAGAATCTGAAGTAAAAAAAATCCAGGACTTTATCAATGGATTCAATATTGATAGTTTAGGATACTATAAACAGATCTAAATACAAAAAAAGTTCTGTTAACAAACAATAAAAGGGCATCCCAAAGGTGCCCTTTTTCAATATTATTTCCTACCTTTGCATCGTATTTCAAAAATGTGGACAGATTTGTATGCTTGCAACCACTAAAAAAAATGCTAAAAAAGGCCTTTCTATTCAAACTTTCCTTTGGTATTTTTTCTGTCTGATTGCTTGCCGGATAAACGAATCTATTTTTATAAATAAATTTCTAATAGATAAATAGAACTAAAATGAGTTATTTATTCACTTCCGAATCAGTGTCTGAAGGACACCCGGATAAAGTAGCAGATCAAATATCAGATGCCTTACTTGATGAGTTTCTGGCTTATGATCCGAATTCCAAAGTTGCATGTGAAACTTTGGTAACAACAGGGCAAGTAATTCTTGCAGGAGAAGTAAAATCCAAAGCTTATGTAGACGTTCCTGAAGTAGCTCGAAAAGTGATCCAGAATATCGGATACACTAAAAGCGAATATCAGTTCGAGGCCAAATCTTGTGGCGTTTTGAGTGCTATCCATGAACAATCCGGTGATATAAACCGGGGAGTTGAACGGGAAGATCCTCTGAATCAAGGAGCTGGGGATCAAGGTATGATGTTTGGCTATGCAACCAATGAGACTGAAAATTATATGCCTCTGGCGCTGGATTTATCACATAGTTTATTGATAGAATTGGCCAATATCCGTAAAAATGAATTGCATCTGATGCCGTATCTTCGTCCTGATGCGAAATCACAGGTCACTATTAAGTACAATGAAGACGGAACCCCTGAGAAAATAGATACAATTGTTGTTTCTACTCAACATGATGAATTTGTTCTACCTGTAAATGATTCTTCAGAAGCTCAATTGGAAGCGGACGGGAAAATGCAGGCGAAAATAGAGGAAGACGTACGTAATATATTGATTCCAAGAGTAAAAGAAAACTATCCGAAAAAGGTTCAGATTTTGTTTTCTGACCAAATTAAATACCATGTCAATCCGACTGGTAAGTTCGTAATCGGTGGACCTCATGGAGATACCGGATTAACTGGTAGAAAAATCATAGTGGATACATACGGCGGTAAAGGAGCGCACGGAGGAGGAGCTTTCTCCGGAAAAGACCCATCCAAGGTAGACCGTTCCGCAGCTTATGCAGCGCGTCATATTGCCAAGAACTTAGTTGCCACAGGCGTATGTGATGAAGTTTTGGTACAGGTTGCTTATGCTATCGGAGTTGCCGAACCGATGAATATTTTTGTCAATACATACGGAAGGAGCAATGTTCAAATCTCCGATGGAGAAATTGCGGAAAAGGTAGGGAAAATATTTGATATGCGTCCAAAAGCTATTGAAAACAGATTGAAACTACGTAATCCTATTTATCTGGAAACTGCCGCTTACGGACATATGGGGCGCAAACCAGATATGGTGACAAAAACCTTTGTATCAAGGTATAATCCTGCTCCGGTACAATTGGAAGTAGAACTGTTTACCTGGGAAAAACTCGATTATGTAGATCAAATCAAAAGGGAATTCTTTTGAACCTGAAATAAAAGAGAAAAGTTAATCAGTTACTGATTAACTTTTCTCTTTTATTTTTAACCTTCCATATAATGCAAATATGTTTCCATGTCTTTATCTCCTCTTCCTGATAAAGAAACGACAACAATATCTTCTGGTTTGAATTGTTTTTTTGCCAGCACAGCCAAGGCGTGAGAGGATTCCATTGCCGGTATAATTCCCTCACACTTAGTCAATTCAAAGGCTGCTTTAAGCGCCTCATCGTCAGTGATTGCAAAAACCTCCGCTCTTCCTTTCCGGGAAATATTGGCAATCAACGGACCAATCCCCGGATAATCCAGTCCTGCAGAAATAGAGTAGGGTTCAATGACTTCTTCGTTTTCATCAACCATAACCAAAGATTTGCTGCCATGAAGTACTGCTGGTTTTCCAACAGTCAGAGTCGCTGCCGATAATCCTGTTTCAACTCCTTTTCCTCCGGCTTCAGCCAATATAATTTTTACTTTCTTATCATCTAAATAGTGATAAATGGCTCCGGAAGCGTTACTTCCTCCTCCTATACATGCAATGATATAGTCCGGATAATCACGTCCTTCTTTTTCCTGTAATTGTTTTTTGATTTCTTCACTGATGACCGACTGAAAACGAGCGACCATATCAGGATAAGGATGGGGGCCTACGGCAGAACCGATGATGTAGTAGGTTTCATCCGGGTGCTGACACCATTCCATCAAGGCTTCATCTACGGCATCTTTCAAAGTCATGTTTCCCCGGGTTACTGAAATAACATTAGCTCCAAGCATTTGCATTTTTTGGACATTCAGCAATTGACGTTCCACATCTGTTTTACCCATGTATATGGTGCATTCCATATCCATTAAAGCGCAGACTGTAGCTGTGGCCAAACCATGTTGTCCGGCTCCTGTCTCTGCGATGATCCGTTTTTTCCCCAATTTCTTGGCTAATAAAATTTGTCCGATAGTATTGTTGATTTTGTGCGCTCCCGTGTGATTCAGATCTTCTCTTTTCAAATATACTTTACAACCATATTTATTGGAAAGTTTTTTGGCCAGATAAAGAGGGGAGGGAC
>JAVBSK010000098.1:0-7379 GCA_031556755.1 Bacteroidales bacterium
AAGTATAGATAGTATTCCCGATAAAGTTGAACCGTCCACGCTTGAAAATAATCTTATCTTCATAGGAATGGTAGGTATGATAGACCCGCCGCGCCCGGAAGTAAAAGTCGCTGTAGAAAAATGCCGCGCCGCAGGGATCAAACCGGTGATGATTACGGGCGACCATAAAGTGACAGCAGTCGCTATTGCCAAAGAACTGGGGATTATGAGCGAGGGGGATCTGGCCTTGACTGGAAGCGATGTGGAATTGATGACAGATTCCGAGTTACTGGATAACGTACACAAAGTAGCTGTTTACGCCCGTGTATCTCCTGAACATAAAGTCAGAATCGTTAAAGCATTTCAACAATCAGGAAATGTAGTCGCCATGACTGGAGACGGAGTAAATGATGCTCCGGCGCTCAAACTGGCGGATATCGGCGCTGCCATGGGAATTGTAGGAACGGATGTTTCCAAAGAGGCTGCCGACATCGTATTGGTGGACGATAACTTTTCCACTATTGTCACCGCAGTTGAAGAAGGACGCCGAATTTTCGATAATATATTGAAAGCCATACAATTCATGTTATCAACCAATATCGGCGAAATAGTCGTATTATTGGTTGCCGTACTCGCGAACTGGGCAACTCCCTTACTTCCTATCCATATTTTATGGATCAACCTGGTAACCGACAGTCTACCTGCTTTGGCGCTCAGTGTTGATCCCGCCGATCCTGATGCAATGAAACGAAAACCAACCGATACAAAGCAGAATATCATGAATAAAGAATTTTCCACTCGGGTATTCCTGCAGGGAGGAATGGTCGGAGTCCTTTCTTTAATAGCGTTCCTGATCGGACGGAAAACCAGTATAGAAACTGCACAAACTATGACTTTCGCAGTATTGGCATTCGCTCAATTGACACATGTATTCAACGTTCGGTCCAATTATCATTCGGCATTTCGTAATTTTTTCAGCAACAAACACTTGCTCGGAGCTATCATCATTGTGGCATTTCTGATGCTGATCGTTTTGGAAGTCCCTGCATTACATGATTTATTCCACCTGACTACGCTCACAGGAGTACAATGGACCTGGGTTGTCGTATTGGCTTTGATGCCGCTTCCTATTGTTGAAATGGCCAAAGGAATCAAACGATTGATTGTGAAAAATAAAAATTGAATATATAGATTACATAAATCCCCTGTAAATTAATACTTTATGGGGGATTTTAAAATTCACGACAATAAAGAAGCGGTCAAAAAAATATCCGTGGATTTCACCCTATGCTTTTTGTTTGAACAACCCTGTTCGTTTCATAGATCCGGACGGAAGGGATGTGTGGGAGGTTAATGATGAGGGTAGGATTATTAACCGAATTGAAGATATGACACAAGACGCTTTTTCCTTCATTTTTCTGTCTCAACTCTCCTCGTTTTCAGCCGAATCCAAAATAGATATACTTATAATCTTGTCCTTTTTCATTTGGTTAGACAAATCTTCAGCATTCGGAAATTTGATGTCTCCCCGTATGTAATCAACAAACCGGACAATGATTGATTGTCCGTATAAGTTAGCGGAAAAATCGAAAATATTGACTTCTATACGGATTTCATCGTCTGCAAAAATGGACGGACGCGTACCGATATATAACATTCCTTTGTAGACATAATGGTTTATGACTACAAAAACGGCGTAGATTCCTTTGCCGGGAATCAGTTTATTTTTATCAAGGACATGAATATTGGCAGTAGGGAATCCCAATTCTC
The DNA here is from genome assembly GCA_031556755.1 of Bacteroidales bacterium. GTDB lineage: Bacteria > Bacteroidota > Bacteroidia > Bacteroidales > Azobacteroidaceae > JAIRVZ01. The sequence continues at coordinate 1,750 of JAVBSK010000098.1, forward strand.
GTCCCATTCTATTCCCCTCAACGACAGTTCCTTCAAGTTCATAGTAATGAGAAAGCAAACCGGAAGCTTCTCTTATTTTGCCTTGAGAGAGGAAATCCCGAACTGCCGTCGAACTGAAATGCAACTCTTTTTCCGCTAACGGAAGAGCCTGAATAACTTTCATTCCGACTTCATTTCCATATAGCTTGTAATTCTCAAATCCATCTTCTCTGTTTTTACCAAATTTGTGATCGTAACCTACCAATAAGAGTCTCACGTTGAATTGTTTAAACAGGATATCATGGATGAATGATTGGGCAGATAGTCCGGATAATTCCAGGGAAAAATCAATGACAATACAATAATCGATTCCCGTTTCCGAGAGCAGTTTCAATTTCTCATTGAAGCTTGTCAATAACTTAGGTTGATAATCTTTTTGCAGAACAGTCCGTGGATGGACTGAGAAAGTTATTACAACCGAAAGCAGGTATTCTCTTTTTGCAATATCCCTGAGTTGTTCTATAAGATAACGATGTCCTGAATGTACACCGTCAAAGAAACCCACAGTCGCCGCAATCCCATTTTTAAACTTTTCGGGAAACTGAGTCCCGTTTGCATATACTATCTCCATGCTGATTTCATGTTTTCGGATAGCAAAAATACAAAAAGTTAATCAACCCATTGATATTCATAGATATTTATGGATACTTCTCGTAATTTTAATTCATAATTACCTACTTCCAAACGTTATTTCAGAATTATCAGCAAACTTAACTTTAAATAAATAATCGAATTTTATATAAAATTTTCCATAATTACAATGTATTTAAGCAAATTATGTTAATAAAATATAAATACAAAAACATACATAAACCTCGCCGAGAAGACACGGGATATTACATATAGTTTTGTGTCATAAATTAATACACAAATTATACACACAAGACATTATGAACACAGTCAGCATTATTAATGGCGAAAAAAATTACGCGGTTGCAGAAGAACAATACATGTTCACGGAAGAATATTCAGAAGTACAAAATAAAAACGGATTCCTGATTGTCATCATAGCTTCGATCGTTTTTGGTACTTTATCCATTTACAATCGATGCCTACTTGGAGATTCAAAAACAGCAATGAATATGTTTTTCATCATGTTGGGTTCGAATTTACTAAAAAAAATAAAAGTTTTTTCTCAAAAATAAGTCATAGAGAATAACCTTAAAAAAATATATTCAAGCAGTAGAGGGTCACCAAGAGGTGGCCTTTTTTTGTATCCAAACTAAATTTGTACTTTTGCAGATAAACTTTTCCTAACAAAATGAATGCAATAAAAATTCAGCAGGTTGATTTGACAGGACAGTATCAGGCGATTCAGCAGGAAATAGACGAAAACATATTGCGGGTAGTACGCTCCGGAAGATACATCAACGGAATGGATGTTTCCGATTTCGCACTCCATCTTTCCCAATATACGGGTGCAAAACATGTAATTCCTTGCGCAAACGGAACGGATGCACTACAAATCGCATTGATGAGCCTGGACATTCAACCCGGAGATGAAGTAATTGTTCCTTCATTTAATTATATCGCTTCGGCGGAAGCGGTCGCTTTACTTGGATTTACTCCTGTCATGGCGGATGTCGATCCTTTTACATTCAATACTGATGTAAAGAAAATCGAATCTGCTATCTCAACTCAAACCCGCGTTGTGATTGTCGTCCATTTATTCGGGCAGATTTGTGATATGGAACCAATTTTGCAACTTTGCAGGAATAAAGGAATTTATCTGATAGAGGACAATGCACAAAGTATCGGTGCGGTTTATTCTTTCTCCGATGGGAGCAAACGGCAATCCGGAACTATGGGAGACATCAGTACATTATCATTTTTCCCAACCAAAAACCTGGGTTGTTTTGGAGACGGAGGCGCCATGCTTACGAATGATGACGAGCTGGCTAAAAAGCTAAGCATGATTGCATCTCATGGACAATCAGAAAGATATAAACATGACATCATCGGTTGTAATTCTCGTTTAGATACTTTACAGGCTGCGGTACTGAACGTCAAATTGAGATACCTGGACAATTATATTTTATCCCGCCAACAAGCGGCAGCTTATTATTCTGAAAATTTACGAGCTCTCTCCGAATACATCATTTTACCGGAGATTTCCCCCTATTCCACACATGTCTACAATCAATATACCATCCGTGTGAAAAACAGACAAAGGGACGAATTGAAATTTTTCCTGTCTCAACACAATATTCCGTCAATGATTTATTATCCCTTGGCTTTACATCAGCAGGGAGCATTGAAAGACATCTCCCGGACAAGAGTGGATATGACTTATTCGGAACAACTTCCCGGAGAAGTGCTGTCTTTACCTATGCATACGGAACTGACTCCGGAACATCAAAATTTTATTATTTCAGTCATCAATAAGTTTTTTACATGAATAATCCCGACTATCAGGCTCATTCAACAGCCGTCATAGACAAAGGCGCACAAATTGGGAAAGGAACGAAAATATGGCATTTCTCTCATATTATGTCAGATTCTATTATCGGTGAAAACTGTAACATCGGCCAGAATGTAGTGATTTCTCCCCTGGTGGTATTGGGAAATGGTGTGAAAGTGCAGAATAATGTTTCCATTTATACCGGTGTCTTCTGTGAAGATGATGTATTCCTAGGGCCTTCCTGTGTATTTACGAATGTAATCAATCCAAGAAGTTTCATTTCCCGGAAAGAAGAATTTAAGAAAACGAGGGTTCAAAAAGGCGCCAGCATCGGAGCCAATGCAACTATCGTTTGCGGATGTACGATCGGAGCATATGCATTGATCGGAGCGGGAGCTGTCATTACTAAAGATGTTCCTTCCTATGCACTGGTCATAGGAAATCCCGGCAAACAATCCGGTTGGGTCAGCAAGGAGGGACACAAATTGTCTTTCAATGCAGAAGGGTTCGCTATATGCCCATCAACGGGTGAAAAATACCAGTTGAAAAACAACCTCATTTCTCCCTGCGATTAATCGCAGACATCCATCAGAAACTCATAAAACGGTTTCATGACCGTAAAATCATTGATTAATTGATCTGCAAATTTTTCAGAATATAGTTCTTTCCCTTCCGGACGGATTTTGATGACATAAGCATTCTTATATTCAAACCAGGGCTGAAAATATTCTGGCAAATCATTTTTAACGGGACGCTTGTAAGTTTCCCCGCCCAGACTAAAATTATTTTTAAATACTATCTCCGTAATTGATTTAAAATGTTCAGGGTCAAAGATAATCCGCTCACGTAAATCATCCAGTATTTTCTTTTTGGATCCATATAACCCCATTCCGTAAGCATAGCCCTCATCCGAAATTTCCATAAAAAAGGCGGGGAAATTTTGCCATTCGGGCACCATTCTTTGGAAAGTAATCCACATACAGGTTTTATAAGGACTCTTGTCATGAGAGAAACGAATATCCCTGTAAATACGGGAAAGGATTCTGTTTGTACGAAAATCAAATTCGGAATCAATTGTGTGCATCGCAGGAGAAAGCGTCGAAATAAGCGACTTCAACCGGCTCAACACTTCCGATTCATAGATCTGTTTATGTTCATCAAACCAGGGTTTGTAATTATTTTCTTTCAGGTTCCTGAAAAACAGGAATGTTTCCGGTGTAAATCCCGTGAACGGGATGTTTGCAGGCTTCATAAGCATTATTTGAAATTATAGGGACAAACCAGATAATCTTCCGGCTGTCGCGTTAAATTCAATCAATAAATTATCCATTACCGTAGCAACAGCAGGAATATCTTGTATAAGCGAGGTAACTTGTCCGATTTCGAGTTCCCCTTCCGTTAAGTTTCCCTCGAAAATGCCTTTTTTTGCGCGACCTCGTCCCAATAAATCCTTCAGTTCCTCTACAGATGCACCGAAATTTTCAGCAACTTCCACTTGTTTAAAGAAATCATTTTTGATTAAACGTGTCGGCACTATTTTTTTCAACGTTAGCATGGTATCGCCTTCATTGGCATCGACACAACATTGTTTAAAGATTTCATGGGCAGAACTTTCCTGGGTTACCGCGAACCGGCTTCCGATCTGTACGCCCTCTGCTCCTAATGCCAAAGCGGCATAAATTGCATTTCCCGTAGCTATTCCTCCGGCAGCTATCAATGGCAGGTTGGTTTTCCGCCTGACTCCGGGAATCAACACCATTGTTGTTGTTTCCTCCCTCCCATTATGTCCTCCGGCCTCAAATCCTTCCGCGACAACAGCATCGACTCCTGCTTCTTCACACTTTCCAGCAAATCTGGCGCTTGAAACGACATGAGCTACGAGAATCCCTCTTGCATGTAACCAGCTTGTCCATGTCCTGGGATTTCCCGCCGAAGTGAAAACAATCTTCACATTTTCTTCCGCAATAATATTCATTACCGTCTCTATTTCCGGATAAAGTAATGGAACATTCACCCCAAAAGGTTTATCCGTCACAGCTCTGCATTTGATAATATGCTCTCTCAATGTATCAGGATGCATAGAACCCGCACCAATCAAACCCAATCCTCCGGAATTGCTTACGGCAGAGGCTAATCTCCAACCGCTACACCAAACCATCCCTCCCTGAATGATCGGATATTGGATATTAAATAAGGATGTTATTCTGTTCTGCATAATCATGCTTCTCCTATCGGACCCATTATCGGAGGAACAAATCCCTGTCCGTGTAAGCTGATTTCGCCCAATTGGGCTTCATATTTTTTCACATTATCGATTAAAGCCAACATCAGACGTTTAGCATGTTCGGGAGTCAGTATGATACGGGATTGTACTTTGGCTTTAGGCGTATTGGGCATTACCCTTACAAAATCGACCACGAATTCAGACGAAGAGTGAGCTATAATAGCCAGATTTGAATAGGTTCCCTGAGCGGTTTCCTCATTCAATTCGATCTGGATACCATTGTTGTTTTCTTGATTTTCCATTTATTTATATTGTTTTCAATTGATATGATGATAATAAAAATTTATATGACAAAAGTAGGTTAAATTTGCAAATTAAAAAAGAATATGCTACTTTTGCAGGCTGAAATTCTGCAGAGGGTAATTCAAGCAGTTGAAAAATCAACTCACCCCCGGGAGGTAACCTGTAAATACAAAACACAGATGTACGTAATTGTAGACATTCAAGGACAACAATTCAAAGTAGAAAAAGACCAAAAATTGTTTGTTCACCGCATCAATGCGGAACGCGGAGCAGTTGTTGAGTTCGACAAAGTGATGTTGATTGACAACAACGGAACCGTAACGGTAGGCGCACCGGTAGTAGAAGGCGCAAAAGTTGTAGCCGAAGTAGTTTCTCATGTAAAAGGAGACAAAGTATTGGTTTTTCACAAAAAGAGAAGGAAAGGTTACAAGAAGTTGAACGGTCACCGTCAACAATTCTCCGAGATAACAATAAAAGAAATTGTAGCTTAATTCGTTAAAATCTTAGAAAAATGGCACATAAGAAAGGAGTCGGTAGTTCGAAGAACGGACGCGAATCGGAAAGTAAACGATTAGGCGTCAAAATTTATGGAGGTGAGATTTGCAAAGCAGGTAATATCCTTGTTCGTCAGAGAGGAACCACTCACCATCCGGGAGAAAATGT
>JAVBSK010000027.1:0-3314 GCA_031556755.1 Bacteroidales bacterium
GGATCATCCTGCCCGATTCCAAAAACTTACTGTTTCCGTTTCGGGCGGTCAACCTGCGCGCTGTGGATTTGAAAATTATCAAAATTTACGAAACCAATGTATTGATGTTTCTACAAACGAATAAGTTGACCGAAGGGAATGAACTCAGGCGATCCGGGAGGTTGATTTACAAAAAAACGCTCCGCTTGGATGAGGATCAGACGAAACAGTTGAATCGTTGGAATGATTATTCCATTGATTTATCCGGCATAATCAAGCAGGAACCGGGAGCTATCTATCGCATTGAAATGTCTTTCAATCAAACATATTCCACATATCCGTGCGGAGGCGAAAGCGATATAAACGCTCCTGCGGAATGGATTCCCGTAAGTGTAGACGCTTTGAACGAAGAGGATGAAGCCGAATGGGATAAACCCCAGGCTTATTATTGGAGCGGGAATAATTATGATTGGGATTTATATAACTGGATGGATATCAATAACCCTTGTAAGCCCTCTTACTATATGGTTTCTGAAAATATACAGGTTGCTTGTAATGTGTTTGCGTCCAACCTTGGTATAATTGTAAAAGGAAACGAAAACAACAAGATCTGGATTGCCGTGAACAATATCCTGACGACAGAACCGGTGAAAGATGCAGAAATAATAGCATATAACTATCAATTACAGGAGGTTGGAAGAGGAAAAACGGATGGAGACGGCTTCCTTGTACTGGAGTTGAAAAAGAAGCCATTTGTTCTGAAAGCAACGACTGGAAAAGAATCAAGCTATTTACGATTGGTTGACGGAGAAGAAAACTCATTGAGCCGGTTTGATGTGGGAGGTAAAGAAACCCAGAAAGGACTCAAAGGATATGTTTTCGGAGAACGTGGAGTCTGGAGACCGGGAGATACTTTGCATATCAGTTTTATTCTGGAAGACAGGACTCGGAAAATACCTCAAAATCATCCAGTTCGTTTGGAAATATATAATCCTAAGGGACAGTTTTATGCCAAACAAATATCGACGACAGGAATCAACGGATTCTATACGTTCGAGATTCCAACAAACGAATCCGATCTGACGGGAGCCTGGAATGCATATATTAAAATAGGAGGGGCTACTTTTCATAAACCTTTGCGGATTGAAACGGTAAAACCCAACCGGTTGAAAATCAATCTAGATATACAAGGGAATAAGATGATTGAAGTATCCAGAAAGACTATACCCCTGAATCTATCCGCCCGTTGGTTAACGGGAGCTACCGCTCAAAATCTGAAAGCAAGTGTTGAGATGTCTCTTTCAAAGGCAAGTAATCAGTTCAAAGGGTATGAGAAGTATAATTTTAATAATCCGGCTACTTCTTTTTATTTTGATAAGAAAGAAATATTCAAGGGCGCTTTAAATATTTCCGGACAAGTAAACTTCCAATTGAATATTCCCGAAGCATCCTCTGCCCCGGGAATGTTACAGGCGACATTCACGAGCCGGATTTTTGAGCCAGGAGGAGATGTCAGCACTTATTCACAATCTGTTCCGTTCTCTCCTTTTGTTTCCTATGTAGGTATAGGATTCAATAAAAAAAACAATGAGGCCTATTTTGAGACGGATTTAGACCATCCCGTTGACATCGTTACATTGAATGCCGAAGGAAAACCTGTCAATCGACAGAATCTGGAATACCGGATTTATAAATTAAGTTGGAGTTGGTGGTGGGAAAATGCAACGGAGTCTTTGGATACTTATGTCAATAATACGTCCATAATACCGGTTGTTTCCGGAAAAATCAGTACGGTGAACGGAAAGGCGACAGCCCGATTCCGGATTGACTATCCCGAATGGGGACGTTATCTGGTATATGTTAAGGATAAAGAGAGTGGACATGCGACAGGACAGATCATTTATGTTGACTGGCCGGAATGGCGTGGACGTTCGGAGAAAAAGGATCCTGCCGGATTGACAATGTTGTCGTTCACCACTGATAAAAAATCCTATCAGACCGGAGAAAATGCGACTGTTATTATCCCTAAAGCGGCGGGAGGGCATACTTTGGTTGCTTTGGAAAACGGGAATACCGTATTGAACAGGGAATGGATAGAAATTTCCGGCAAAGAGGATACAAAATATACATTCAAAGTAACGGAAGAGATGACCCCCAATTTTTACATCCATATTAGTTTGTTACAGCCTCATGCGCAAACCGTTAATAATTTACCAATCAGAATGTATGGAGTCATGCCTGTTGCTGTTACTAACAAGTCATCCAGACTGGAACCTATTATTAATATGCCGGAAAGTTTACGTCCTGAAAAAGAATTTACGATCAATGTAAGTGAAAAATCAGGGCAACCGATGACTTACACATTGGCTATAGTTGATGAAGGCTTATTAGACCTGACATCGTTTAAAACGCCTGATCCATGGAATGAATTCTATGCTCGCGAAGCAATCGGAATCAAAACCTGGGATATGTATGATTATGTGATCGGGGCCTTCGGAGGAAAAATATCCTCTTTGTTTGCCGTAGGGGGAGATGAAGCCTTGAAACATTCCGATACAAAAGCCAATAGATTCAAACCGGTTGTTAAATTCATCGGGCCTTTTGAGTTGAAGAAAGGAGAAACTAAACTCCACAAAATGAAATTGCCGATGTATGTCGGCTCTGTCCGGGTGATGGTGGTGGGCGCTCACAAAGGGGCTTATGGGAGTGCAGAGAAAACAGTTGCGGTAAAGAACCCGTTGATGATTCTACCTACATTGCCCCGGGTGATGAGTGTCGGAGAGGAGATTCTGCTTCCCGTAAATGTTTTTGCAATGGAGAATTCGGTTAAAAACGTAAATATAAGGGTGGAAACATCAGGTTTGTCTTCGATCGGGGGAGAATCTTCCCAAACGATGACATTCACTCAACCCGGCGACAAACAAGTATATTTTACATTGAAAGTAGGCAACAAAACAGGCGTGGAGCAGGTCAGAATTTTAGCTTCCGGTGGAACTCATACGGCTGCTGAAACCATTGAAATCCAGGTAAGAAATCCCAATCCGGCCAGTTTTACGACTGTGGACAGGATATTATCCGCTTCACAGGAAGAAACATTCGATTATGAGTTATCCGAGTATTCAAATGAAAACTGGGTGAAATTGGAAGTTTCTCGCATTCCTTCCGTTGATCTGAACCGGCGGTTCGATTATCTGAATTCATATGAACACTGTTGTTCCGAACAATTGGTATCCAAAGCATTTGCTTTATTATGTGTTGGTGAGTTCAAAGATTTGTCTGAAAAAGAAAAGGAAATGATCAGTATTAATGTACGGGAGGCGATCCGTCAACTGTAT
>JAVBSK010000106.1:0-3165 GCA_031556755.1 Bacteroidales bacterium
CCGTTCCTGAGGTATCCGATTGTCTATTTGATGTTGGCTGAAGCTGAAAATGAACTGGGAAATCCGGTTAAAGCGAAAGAAATGATTGATGTGGTCAGGGCAAGATCAAAAGCCTCGTTGATATCCGGGGAAGCCATGGATATACAACAAATCAGATCTTTTATCCTAGAAGAAAGAGCCCGTGAATTCGCTCTCGAAGGAGTCCGGAGATGGGACTTGATAAGATGGGGTATTTACCTGCAGGTCATGAATCAGATGGAAAGTGACAAAGACATAAGAAAATCCAGAGAACGGAAAAACCTGTTATTTCCGTTGCCATTGTCAGAGTTGAACGGAAATTTAGAAATACAAGGAGATAATCCCGGATGGTAATTTATAATCATGCAAATTATGAAAGAGAATATATATTTAATATTGTTTCTGGCAATGACAGTTTTCATATCCTGCGAAGATAAAGAAGACTATGGCGCTCCGGTTATCAGTTCCGTCAAACAATCGGTAAAGGTTACGGAAGAGGTTGATGGAAATCCCGTGGATGTCATGAGAGATCAGGATATCGAGCAAGGTGCGTTGGGTGACTGGATATTTATCGACGGTTCCAACTTCTACCAGGTGAAAGAGATCATATTTAATGACGTTTCGGTTGATATGTCAACTGTTTATGTTTCCCCTAACCGGATAAGTGTTTGCGTTCCCCGTTATGCTCCAAAGGAGATAACGAATAAGATTACTGTAATTACGGATTATGGTATAGCTGTAAAAGATTTCCCGATAGATATTCCTCCACTGATTGTAAGCGGTTTATTGAATGAATATGTAAAACCCGGATCCACCGGCTATATTACAGGTGAAAATTTTGATATTTATCAACTTGACTCGGTTAAAGGAGCCTGGCTGGAAATTGATGGAGAAAAATTAGGCGTAACGATTGTAAACAGTAAACAACTGAGTTTTAAAGTCCCTATGAATATCAAGCCTGGAGCGGATATTCATCTGTACAGAAAAGACAAAGAAGAACAAATTGTAGTCGATAAAAAAGTGCCGGGTTACTACCGGGATGACCGTTATATTTTCCTGGACTTTAATGTAAAAAAGGGACACTGGTCGATGGAAGTAACGGACGGCTTAGGTCAGATTGGGTATCCGGATTCTATTTCCGGAAAGTATTGTGTTTTCAAAGGTGACTATCCTGCCTATTTTTGGGGAGGTTCGTGGTCGGCTTATGATAACCTACCGTTGAAAGATTATTTCAGAGTCAAGGATATTACGCCTCTTTTAGGTGATGTCTCTGAGATACAGATGGTTATGGAAGTTAATGTGCCGAAAGACTGGGCCAATGTACCATTGAGAATTTCATGGGAGGGGTTTAATTACTTTTGGAAACCTCACACCGGTGTTGCTTTTAAAACCGATGGATGGATGACGATCAGGATCCCTTTTAAAGAGTTGAAAGACCAGGATGGAAAAGGAAAATCAATGGGTGAAGTCACGGAACAATTTCTTACAAAATGGTTCAATAGGGATTTTATGATATTCGGGGCGGCTCAGAATGACCTTTTCATTTGTATAGATAATGTTCGTCTTGCCCCTGTAAACTAAAATATGAACGATAAATAATATTTAAAATGAAAAAGATATTCATATTCACACTTATATCCTTTGCCATATTTTCACTCATGAGTTGTGAAGAAGATGAAAAGAATGTAATTCAAGACTCTGTTATTGTTGGAAAGTGGGAGTTCGACCACAGAACCAGGAATGGAAATCTCGTCGAGATCGCTCCGGATGAGCAGTGTATATATGATCAATTGTATGAATTTCATGTTGATGGTACTGTGACATCAAATAACCCCTGCTTGCAATTGGACCGGGCAATTTCGAAGGCCAACTGGAGAATTGATGGAGACAATCTGTCCATCGATTATTATGTAATTCCTTATTTGTCTGTAACTCCTCTGATTGTAAGAGCGGAGAAAGATACATTGGTATTACAACAGATGTGGGGAGATAATGAGGTGATTCAGAATGTGTTGAAAAGGACAGATAAGCCAGTTGCAGATTATGCTGCCGATCTGGCGGGAGAATATACCGGCTGGATGAATTACTCAAGTTCTGTAATTACGAATACGGATCGAGGAGACTCCATGATGGTTGATCTGAACTTGGAGAAAATGGGTTGGAGCACAATCGATATCACCTATAAAAATATCAATGTTTTTGGTTTGCCTCGTACAGTAAAAACAGAAGGTATTCAGGCTCACAAGAGAGCAAATGAAAGGTTGTTCACATTAGATGAAACGATAGGATCCAACATGCTGAATCTGAGTCAGGACAGCGTCTTTAACATTCGTAATAACGGATATCGTAGTAGTTTGAATCCTGATTCTATCTATTTAGATCTGAATTTTACAAGGATAGAGAAACAAGATCCAAATAATGAAGATTCCCCGACAGTTGAAAATATATATCAATTCAACCGGTTCAGGGGGTTGAAGAAAAAATAAAAAGTGATTAGATTGATGAGATTAAGATTGAAAATTCTGCTGTCCGCAATCATACTTTCTGCTTGTTGGGGAAACAGCATGTTGAACGCCAAAGAGATTTCTACGGTAGATCCTTCTCTCTCGGGAAGGACTGCCGCTCTCTGGAAAAAAATGCACCGGCAAAAAACAGAAGGATTGATGATCGGACAACACGATGGAGTGTGGATGGAAGAAGCTAAAAATATGGAAAACGGTAAAAATGTGGTCAGCCATATTTCTAACCTGACCGGAAAATTACCGGCAATCGCCAGCTACGACTTCATGTTTATTACCAATGTAAACAACACGGAGGGAAGTTGGCACCGGATCCGGGAACATGAAATCCGGGAAAATATCATAGCTGCCGATAATCAGGATTTAATAATAACAATGTGTTGGCATTATAACGATCCATATACTCAGAAAACATTCTACACGAAAGAATTACCTACACAAGACCTGAAAAATAAGTCATTCCGGTCTATTATGGAAGGTGGAGAAAATCATGAGATTTTTAAGAAAGATTTACGTAAAGTCGCAGAGTTTTCAAAATCCATAAAAGACAAAGATGGAAAAGCAATTCCCTTTATTTTCAGACCATTCCATGAATTCGACGGAGAATGGTTCTGGTGGGGCGCCAACT
>JAVBSK010000291.1:0-8414 GCA_031556755.1 Bacteroidales bacterium
ATATACAGGCACTCCGGCCGGAATCGGAGCAATCCATATCAATGATAAATTAGAAGGTTATATAGAAAAGCGCAAATTACTGGATATACTTATAAAATAATTTTTATGAAAACTTCTTTAAAATGTTTCATTCCCCACATCATCGGGATATTGGCATTTGCTAATATCATGATCTGCCAGGGAATAGATAATGATGGAAGTAAATATACGAAAACCTCTGTACTATCTTCAGGAAACTGGAAAAAACTGGAAGTAAAGGAAAATGCCATCTACAAGCTGACCTATGAACAAATTCAGGCCATGGGAATCGACCCTGTAAACGCAAAAATCTACGGTTACGGAGGTTGGATCCTGGATGAATATTTCTCTAACTATATCGACGACTTGCCTCCTGTTCCCGTCTGGATAAGCGGAAACGACAATAAACTGGATCCGGGAGAATTCATGTTATTTTATGGAAAAGGGATCGTCAAATGGACTTAGTCGGGCTCTGAATACGTACATGAAAACAATCCGTATTCAACTTCAGGAGCTTTTTTCATTACAGACTCGCAGGGAAGCGGAAACAATCAAATCAAAAAAAACACCTCTTCTTATCCTACTGACCTGGTTCTGGACTATTTTGACGACTATTTCGTGTATGAGAAAGAAGAAACATCCATCTCAAAAACAGGGAGGGAGCTGTATGGAGAAAGTTTTGCCGGCAGAAATATCGGATCTTTTTCTATAATGATCCCGGGAATTACTTCACACAAAGGGTCTATCAGGGTTTCCTTTGCCGCGAAAGTATCGGAAACGACCAATCTGAAGCTAAGCCTGAACGGTTCCGAACTCCGGACATTTTCAATCCCTGAAACATCAGGAGATTACACAACAGCAAGTTCCGTTAATTCCAGATTGGATTGGGAAGAAGGAGCAAAACCGGAACAAAACGTTTTCGGTTTGAATTTTATGGGAGGGGGTCAACTCTCCTACCTCGACTTTATCCGGATCAACATGAAACGGGAGTTAAAATATTACGGTACAGGTTACAATTTCTTCAGATCCCAGGAAAATATAACAAAGAATATCCAATACAAAATCAAGGATATCAACAACAACCTTTTCGTATGGGATGTGACTGATTATAACAATATGCACGAAGTACAATCTTCTGTCTCCGGAAACATACTTACATTCAATGCGCCCAAAGGAAAAATCCGGGAATTCGTATTGATAGACCCCAGTAAAAGTTTCAATACGCCCAAAGTATTGGAAACCGTAACTCCACAAAATCTGCACGGAATGTCGCCTGTCGATATGGTCATCATCTCTCCCAAGGCATTTGTGACGGAAGCGGAACGATTAGCGCAAGCCCATCACTCCAAATCAGGATTGGATGTTGCGGTCATTACTCCCGAATTAATTTATAATGAATTTTCTTCCGGTACACCCGAAGCAACTGCATACAGACGTTTCATGAAAATGTTTTACGACAGAGCGGAAACAGAAGGTTCCAAATACCCCCGGTATCTGCTACTTTTCGGCGATGGAATGTTCGACAACCGGTTCATAGATAAAAGCTGTTCCCAATTCAATAAAAATAACTTTCTGCTGACTTTTCAGGTAAAAGAATCCCTGACAAAAGACCGATCCTATTCCTGTGACGATTATTTCGGATTCCTCAATGAAAAGGACAAAGACGATTATGGAAACTTCAAGCCTTACAGTTCCCGGAAGTTGGACTTAGGGATTGGAAGACTTCCCATTCAGCACCCGGAAACCGCTAAAAAACTGGTGGATAAAATCATCGGATATATGAATAACACCAACCTGGGAGGATGGAAAAATACGGTCGTTTTCCTGGCTGACGATTCAGACAGCAAAGATGCTACTTCTTCATTTACCATGCACCTGACACAAGCGGACACGGTAGCCAATACCTCTTTAATGAAGACACATCCGGAATATATCACAACAAAAGTATATATGGATGCTTTCAAACCGGAAGTAACAGGAGGCAAAGTAACATTCAACAATTCCGCAAAAAAGAAGTTGTTCAATTCATTGGATAAAGGTTGCCTGATTTTTAATTATACCGGACATGGGGGTACGGTTGGCTTTGCAGATGATATACTTACTCTCAATGATATTAAAAATTTCTCCTATAAAACACTTCCTCTATGGATAACAGCAACCTGTGAATTCACCTGGTTTGACGGCACTGCCAACTCCGCCGGAGAAAATGTGTTGCTCAATGAAAAAAGTGGTGGAATCGCCTTGTTTACAACAAGCCGGGTAGTTTATGCCGTGGACAATATGAGATTGAATATGCTACTGATGCAGAACCTGATAGAAAAGAAAGACGGAAAACGGCCGGCCCTGGGTGATGTACTCCGGCTCAGCAAGAACCAACTCGGGAGCAACGATAATAAAATGAGTTACTTTTTACTGGGTGACCCTGCCCTAACATTGAATTATCCCGAATATGAAGTTGCTATCGATAAGATAAACGGTGAAGTATTTGACGACAAAAAGATCTACACATTCAAAGCGCTGGACCATGTTGTGATTTCCGGTTATATCAAAAATGAAAGCGGAAGTATCGACAGGAACTTCAATGGACTGCTGACATCTTCCGTATTTGACGGTATTCAACAACTCAAAACAGTAACAAAAAATAATAAGGGAGAGCATACTTATTTCAAAGATTATCCCAATTTACTTTGCACCAAACATACGACGGTCAAAGAAGGGGAATTTGAAATGGAATTTACAGTGAATCTGGATATCTCCAATATCGAAAATCTGGGGAAAATCAACTTCTACGCTTCTTCAAGCGGAAATGAAATCAATCCGGAGGCCAAGGGATATTTTTCCAGATATAATCTGATGGGTACCAATCCGGAGGCTGAAATCACGGAAGAAGGGCCGGAAATCAACGAAATATATTTAAATTCCGAAACATTCAAACCTGGAGACGTAGTCAATGAAACCCCCTATTTTGTAGCCTCAGTGTCCGACAAATACGGAATCAACGTATCCGGCTCAGGAACACACAACATAGAACTGATCATAGATAATTATCCTGCAACTACTTACCGGGATCTGAGTCCTTACTACAGCGCTTCATCCACCGATCCGAACTCCGGTACAATCGCTTTTTCCATCCCTAAATTAACAGCGGGTGAACACACCTTGACATTCAAGGTATGGAATGTGATGAATAATTCGACAATCCATAAATTCAAGTTTAACGTCGAAGAAGGATTGAGTCCGACAATGTCTGATCTGAGGGTCAGTTCCAACCCTATCAAACTGGGAACAAGCGCCTACTTCGAATTCCATCACAACAGGCCTGCTACCCGGTTGGAAGTAACCATCATGGTATTCGACCTGTCCGGTCGCCCAGTATGGACACATACGGAAACCGGCTCTTCCGAATTGATGAGCGCTTATCAGATTCCTTGGGAGTTAAAGTCTGAAAACGGCAACTACATTCAACCCGGAGTATACGTCTATCGGGCCTCCGTTAAAAGTATCAACGGTTCTGAAACTACCGATGCCAAAAAATTGATAGTAGTAGGACAATAAAAACGTTAAAAATATAGTTTAAAGTGCTGAATCTAAAAGATGAAGAGAAAATTCAACTCAACAATATTCCTTTCTTTTCATTGTTTGATGTATTATTAATAAATTCAAGGTGAATGAAAAAAGTAAGTTTTTTTATATTTTTGATTAGCTTCCTATTGTGTTCAAAACCATCTCAAGCCCAAGACGGAGAACCTAATGACGATTTCAATCCGTTAATCACCGGGGTTCCGTCCCTGACCATCGCTCCGGATGCAAGAGGGGGAGGTATGGGAGACCTGGGAGCTGCAACAGATCCAGATATATATTCTCAACATTGGAATCCGGCCAAATATGCATTTGCATACAGTAAAGCAGGAGTCGGAATTTCTTATACTCCCTGGTTGAGAAAACTGGTTGACGACATAGATTTAGTCTATCTCTCCGGGTTTTACAAACTGGGAGATAATGACAGGCAAGCGCTCGGAGCTTCCATCAGGTACTTCTCCCTGGGAGAAATCTTGTTAAAAAGAGATCAAAATGATGCCGGGGTGCTTACCAGTCCTTATGAAATGGCTGCAGACATCAGTTATTCCCTGAAGTTTACAGAAACTTTCTCCGGTGCAGTGGCCTTCCGGTTCATCTATTCGGATTTGGGAGCCGGTTCCAACAGCAGAGAAGAAGGAACAACCCCCGGAAGCTCTTTTGCTGCGGACATAGCCGGATATTACAGCAATTATGTAATGGCCGGAAGTAATGAATGTCTGTTAGGTCTGGGATTCAATATATCCAATATTGGAAATAAAATCTCATACGACCAGGGGCAAAATCCCTTATTTATCCCTACAAACTTACGGGTCGGAGGATCTTTTCTTTTCCCGATGGACGATTATAACACCATGTCTATCAATTTAGACCTGAACAAATATCTGGTACCCACCAGGCCCAACACCAAGGGAATGACTCCCTCTGAACAGGATGAAGCTTTACTTGAATACAATGATATCGGTCCGATTGAAGGTATTTTCAAATCTTTTACGGATGCTCCCGGAGGAGCTAAAGAAGAATTCGAAGAAATTATGTGGTCGGTCGGAGCTGAATATGCTTATGATCAAAAATTCTTTGTACGCGGAGGTTATTTCTACGAAAATCCGAACAAAGGAAACAGAAGTTACTTCACCATGGGAGCCGGATTCAAATTAACGGTCTTCCAATTAGATGCAGCCTATCTGATTTCCACGGTTCCTAACAATCCGTTGGATCAGACGCTTCGCTTCAGTTTGAGTTTCGACATGGACGGATTGAAAAACCTGATGAGATAAGCTATTCCGCATATGAAGCAGATTAGAGTAGGATTCGGTTACGACGTACATCGTTTTCAGGAAGGCAGGAAACTTTGGCTTGGAGGTATTTTGTTAGAACACGAAAAAGGATTGTTGGGTCACTCAGACGCTGATGTACTGATACATGCGATTTGCGATGCTTTACTTGGAGCAGCAAACCTGAGAGATATCGGATTTCAGTTTCCCGATTCCGGCACGGAATTCAAGGATATCGATAGTAAAATATTATTGAGTCGCACCATGCAACTTTTGAGAAGTAAGGGATATGAAGTAGGAAACATTGACGCTACGGTTTGTGCCGAACGACCCAAGTTGAATTCACACATCCCCCGTATGCAAGTCTGTCTGTCACAAACCATGGGAATCGAGATGGACGACATTTCTATCAAAGCGACTACTTCTGAAAAATGAGGTTTTACAGGCAGGGAAGAGGGCGTATCAGCCTATGCGACGGTGTTGATTTTCAAAAAATAGAAAATTCATTAAAACTCTGCGCCCAAACTACCCAGAAGTAAGGTATCTGTTTTTTTGACTGAAGCCGTAACTGGCCTGTTATTATATTCATATTCGTATGAAGCTTTCAAGAAAATATACCTATTCACTTTAAAGTTCAGGTTAAATATACTATAAATCATATAATCACTGAATTCAGCTAAATTCGGTTTGTAATACATCTCCGCAGACAGAAAGATATTCTCCATTATTTTTTGCCGGATCTTGGGACGGATGGAAACCCTCAGTCTTTCCTTATTCGGTTGATTGGCGTCTTCTGTATAATTTTCCAAATCATATAGCAGCGCAGCGCTGAGAGAATAATCACAATGATCTTCTTTCCTGTAAATACGAAATTTAGCACCGGTTAATCCCGAGCATCTGTAATTGATCTTCCGGAATTCATTGCTATAAAATTCAAATCTAAGAAATGGAGAAAAAGCGGAAAGCGGATGATAATCATATTGTCCTCCCAACTTATATTCCCGCTGATTAACACAAGATTTATTTTCTCCATAAGCAAATCCTCCATTGGCTGACAATTCCTTGACGCTGTCTACGGAAGCAATGGACGCTGTCCCAATTATACCCGATTTCTCGGTATTTCCGGTCTGGTAGTTTCCGCCTACGGAGATCTTAGTCATAATTTCCGCTTTGTCTTTCCGTTGCACTCTTTTGCCGGAAATATCTTTCGGAGAAGAAGAGCCCGATATCTGGGCGCACAAAGAAAGTGAACAAATTGAAAATATAAATAACAAGACAAATTTCATCCGAAGTTCAATATTTCAAATTCAACAGGTAACCTACAGAGAAATTACTATCCCAGTCAAAAACAAAGCGTTGGCATCCGGTTGAGGTACGAATCGCATTGTAGATATTTAAACCTGATTTCAATCGCTCATCCTCAAAGATATATCTGTCTGCCGGCCTTAACACGGTATAACGTTGTTGTTGTTCTCTGTCCAGAGTAGCCATTTCATAGGTAACTCCCCCCATAATAAAACAAAGTCCCCGTTTTGATTGCGGAATCCGTTTTATTTTTTCACGGATATCGGCAATCGCTTCCTGATCGGATATGTTTTTCTTCCTGTATCCTGCCCCGTAAGTTTCCAAGCTGAAAATTTTCTCATTTTCAATCCAGGTGATTTTAGTATTCCCAGAACCGATATCGACAACCATGGCTTCCTTCTCAAATGTTTCCGGCAATATGGATAACAGAGCATATGCTCCCTCCTGCTCCGGAGTTACAACATCCACTTCATAGCCAGCTTTCCTGATTGCTGGAAGTAATTTTACGACCTTCTCATGATGTACCGCTCCTGAACTTACTACAAAATAAATTTGTTCCCGGGGAACTCCAAACTCACTCAAATAATCAAAATATTGTTTCAGTTTATCCAATATTTCCTCATCATTCTTACTTTCATACAGGGTATTTAATCCATATCCGGCATCTTTCAAATCCCAGTTTTTGTCTTTATCAAGGTAGACGACAAAAGAATTAAATCCGAACGATCCCAATTCTATCACACCTTTCAACTTTCCATCTACCGGAGCAGGTGGCGTATATCTGAATGGTCTGACTTTCTGTTCTCCGGTACAAGACCCAAAAAGTAACGAAAGGAAAATAATGATCAAAAAGTGACGATACATAACGATATTAAAACGGACAAGGGTTGAGTCAAAAGTATAATCCGATGCCGGAATAATAAACTTCTGACACAACCCTTCTCTGATTCAGTTTGGATTAATAATTAGCAACAAACGGTTTATTCCAGAGTCTCAACATATTATTAGATTTGGAAACAGTTCTTCCCAAAGTAACCCCGATTGTAAAAACCATCCCATCCAGTTTAAATGGCTGACTGAAAAATTTATTTTCAAAATCCACTTCTTTTCCATTGATCTCCGTAGGAATAACTTCTTCTTTTTCATTGACAAGAAAGTTATAATTTCCTTTATAAATCTCTTTCCCGAATTTGAAATTCACGTTCAGATAAGATATTCTCGAGGAAAGTTCCACACCGAAAAACATCTCTTGTCCGTTGACTTGATTGAACGGAATGAAATTCGTCAGATCAGGATAATAAATATAAGTTCCCAGGGCGCAAATATCCAGATTCTTATGAATACTTCCTCCCATTCTGAATTCACCATTCAGGAAAAGGCAGGATCCGGCAAACATGTATTGTTCATACGTTGCTTCATCCTGGTTGATAACGTTTCCTCCTTCCGATTCCGGAATATAAATTTCTTGTTTTTTGTATTTTTTATTGAGTTCAAAAACCGAGGCTCTTAATAAAGATGTTGAAAATCCCGGGAATATATTGAAACGTCCTAATTGAGCATTGGCCAGCAATTTATAGCTTTGACGCACTTCTTCTCCTTCGACGACTTCATCATCCACCCAGGTATTGATATAATCCCCTACCAAGAATGTAAATGTTCCTGCAGAATAACAAGGCGCATTGACATTTCTCGTACCGTCATGGTTGAAATTACCTGAAAAACGTTTTGATTTTCCTTCATAAAGTTCGAGTTTATACTCTCCGAAAGGCAATTGAATTTCAGCGGGAGTCGTTGTCCCCGTAGAAAGAATTTGTTTTCCTCTTTTAACAACAATATTCAAATCTTCTTCCTCGCTTTTGATTGAAATCGGATGATTAACCTGCATTTTTACCCGAATGGTATCCGGAGAGTTATCTCCTTTTGCCATTATCTTTATATCTCTTCTTTCGTCCAGATATCCGGCTCTCCGGATAATCAGAACATGTTCCCCTTCATTCAGGTATACCGTAGCAGGAGTAAAACCTTCCCTTTTTTCATCGACCAGAATCTCTGATCCGGCAGGTTCACTGCTCACATAATACTCCCTGAATACGGTCATGGAAATCGGGACGGCCTCTTCCGTATCTTCTGAAATAACAACTTTATAATCTCTTTCAGCAGATAAATATCCCGCCTTTTCAAACTTTAGTTTATGAGTTCCCACTCTTACCGGATGCCTGAACATCGGAACCGTACCGATTT
>JAVBSK010000113.1:0-4476 GCA_031556755.1 Bacteroidales bacterium
GGATTTATCTTCGGAAAGAGAAACAATCTGATCGCTCGGAAGTCCCTCCCGTTGACTCAGATAAGTAAACGTATTCCTTTCGGAACTATAAATATTGATCCCGTTATCGGTTGCCAACCAAAGCTCTCCCCGACTGTCAACCAATGCATTGTTGATGATCATATCCGACAATGCTTCGACTTGTTTTTTATCCCGGAAAAAAGGCTCAATCGTTCCGGTTTGAGTATCCAGCACGTCAATTCCGGATGAAGTGCTCAGATAAACATGAATTCCGTCTTTCGAGAACATGGATAAAATATAATCCGATGACATTTTTCGCATATTTCCGGTATTGAATACCTTGAAATTCTTTCGTGTCTGATCCAATCGGTTAACCCCTCCACCCAAAGTTGCAATCCACAAATAATGATTGTTATCTTCAACCAGTCCGTATATGCTGTTATTGGAAATCGAATTCTGATTATTGGGATCCGGAAGATAACGAACAAAACGCTCACCCTCCAATCGGTTCAATCCGCCCAAAAACGTCCCAAACCACATGTTACCTTCATGGTCTTCCAAAATAGAGATAATGATATCAGACGAAATACTATTCGGGTTTCCAGGTTCGTTTTTATGTATCTCGAACGTACGAGTATTTTTATTGTATTTAATCAGACCTTCCCCATTAGTTCCGATCCAAAGATTTCCTTTTTTGTCCTCGTAAAAAGAATTACAGTCCTTAGAATCAAAATCTTTGTGATAAAAGAAAGACAAAGGTGTTTTATCGAATTTAAACATTTCGGGATGGCAATAAGAAATGCCGTTTTTATAAGTTCCCGCCCACATGATACCCGATTCATCACAATACAAACCAATCACTGAATTCTGTCCGATTGAATTCGAATTCAGCGGATCATGTTTCAAAACAAAAACATGCTGTTTTTCTTTATCGAATATATTGATTCCTCCATGATCCGTCCCAATCCAGATGCGACCGGACTTATCTTCAGCTATATCCCTGACAAAATCGGAAGAAATACGAACATCTCCACGATTCTTTCCGAATAAGATTCGGGTGGATTCAGACAAGTCATAATACACGACTCCTCTATCCGAGATCCCGGGGTACACCCATGGACATCCATCGGAATCTACAAATAATTTTTTCGGGACAAACGATCCTTCCGCACGATTCCGGATAAAATCATCCCGGAAATCGACCAGACCGCTTTTTTCATTGACTCTTTCGAGGATACCGGATTTATACAAAACCCAAAAACAATCCTGACCCTGTTTAATTCCAATAACGGAACCAAGAGTTTTTGGTTCTCCCTCCGATTGCTTATATCGAGACAATTTCTTCTTCTCAACATCATACTTATATATTCCGGACTGAGAATAATATGCATAAAAATAATGGTGAGCATCCGTTTCTATCAATTCAGGATTCGATGGTAACCCCATTCCCGACAAATAAGAATCAAGAGATTGAATAAATTTTTCGGTTTTAAAATTATAAATCACATATGAATCGTTACTGGATATCCATAAATTTCCATTGAAATCTTCCTGAATATTTGTAACGGAATTATATAATAGTGAAGTTGAATCTCCTTTAACAGATTTATACACATTGAAATCGTAGCCATCATACCTGTTCAATCCGAAATTAGTACCAAACCACATAAAGCCCCGGCTGTCTTTAAAAATACACTCTACCTGATTATTGGAAAGACCGAATGTATTATCCAAACGCTCAAAATTGTATGTCTGACTCTGAAGTTTGAATAAACCGATCAATAACAGAACCGATGCAATAATGTTTTTCCTGATATTTAACATAAAATGAATATAGCTTCTCCTTGATACAAATATAGTTTAAATTATATATTCCCGGAGCATTATTCGTTCCAGTTAACAATATCCCCCCGGATTCAAAACAAAAACCACCCTATTGTTAGCATTTTCACCTCCTTAAATATAAAATTTTCACAAACTTATTCTATTCTCCTGCTTATTTTTGTATAGTGGGAACAACAACAGATTCCCTAATAAATTTCGGTTATTAACATAAATTCATTGTCGTATGAAAAGAGTATTACTTTTTTTTACCTGCATGAGCATCGCACTATCTCAATCATTTGCTAATGACAGGCTATTGGCTGATTTCGAAACAGGAGATCCTACAGGATTCGGAGGCTGGGGAGGCAATTTCAGTATTGTAGACAATCCGGTAACCAGCGATCCCGTAAACACTAGTAGTAAAGCCGCGAAATTCGAATCGCAACAAGATTGGGGAGCCATCGCTCTTTCAGATATCAATCCGGCATTTGATATCTACAAAAACTCCAAGATTCAATTCAAAGTTTTATGTGAAAATGCCGGAAAAGTCACAGTAAACGTGTGGGACTCTCCTGCTTTCAGCGTCGTCATTACCCAATCGTTCGATATCTCGGCAGATCAGGTAAATAAATGGCAGTTACTTGAAATATCTACCGAAGGATATAAAGATCTCGGATACAATACCATCCAGATTCAATACAATCAACGGGCAAATATGTATGTAGACGATATCGTCTTATTAAATGTTTCCACAACAAAAAACGAACTGGCCATTCACACGGAACCTTTCGGAGACTTTACGGCTTATGAAGGAGATGCCAGCGCATTTACCCTGTGGAAAACGGGAGCCGTTGCCGGAGGACATGTCAAAATAGATTGGTCTAATATCCCTCAAATGCCGGGAACTTCACTGTGCGTAAATAAAACGGTTGATCCTCCCGTCGCTCCGTTTACCTTGTACGGTATTGATGCCAAAGGTTTTTCGGGTATAAAAATGGAAATCTCATACGGATATAGCCAATGGTGGGCGGACCCTGCGATTCTCAGTTGCCGTCCGGTAATCGAATTCAAAGGAGATGACGGAGCTTGGATTGCAGTCGTAACAGAGTCGGAATGGCCCATAGAAGATAAAATACTGGCTAAAATGATATTTACCTGTCCGTCTTTACCTTCAACGATTCAAAAAGTATCAATCCGGTTTTCTCCCTCTTCCGACATTGCCTATTGGATAGATGATTTAAAAATCCTGGGGGTTGTTTCTAACGGAACAAGTATTCGTTCGAGCGAACTGCCAAACAAAAGTATCAGTTATACGGAAAATACAGTCACTGTTAATCATGATCAGGTAAATCGAATCGAGTTATTCACAGTCGGAGGTGTTAAAATCGCGACCGAAATCGCATCATCAAGTATGGATATTTCGACACTTCCGAAAGGAGTTTACATCGTTAAAGCCGATACTTCCGATGGAGTATTGATTCAAAAAATACTGAAAAAATAAGTAACAGTAAAACGGTAAACATATTTTCTCATGAACAAATATTCTTTCATCCTTTCATTCTTATTATTTTTCGTTTTTTCCGCATGCAGCAAACCTTCTTATAGAAAAATCAAAGATGGAATTGTTGTCAATATAGAACAAGCGAGTCCGGATGCCGGAAAACAAATCCGGTTGCAAGTGATCTCCGGTAAGATCATCCGAGTAACCGTCATTCCTGATAACAAATTTGATGAAAATCAAAGTTTGTCGGTTGCCTTACCTGATTCCGGAGAAAAAAACTGGATGGTTATTGAAAAAGAGGATCGAATCGAATTGAAGACGGATGAAATAATAGCCATTGTTTCTGTTCAAACCGGAGAAATTATGTTTACCGACTTACAAGGAAACGTGATTTTAAAAGAGAACGAGGGAGGCGGGAGATCATTTACTCCGGTAACAATCGACCGTACAAAATTATATTCATTCCGCCAGGTTTTCGAATCTCCGGACGATGAAGCATTTTACGGTTTGGGTCAACACCAGTCGGATGAATTCAACTATAAAGGAAAAAATGAAATCCTGTATCAATACAATACCAAAGTTTCGGTTCCCTTCATCGTATCCGACAAAAATTATGGAATCTTATGGGATAATTATTCATTAACCAAATTCGGAGATCCTCGTGATTATGCTCAATTAGACCAGTTTAATTTATATAATAAAAAAAGAGAAAAAGGCGGATTAAGTGCGGTATATACTGCAAACGATGGACTTACCATCGAAAGAAATGAAAAAAACATTGACTACGAAAACAACGAAACAATCAGAAACTTTCCTGAAGGATTTAAATTTTATAATTCTTCCATCGTATGGGAAGGTTTCATCGAACCTCAGGAAAGCGGTATATTCCGTTTCATTCTCTACTATGCGGGATATACAAAAATCTTTCTGGATGATCAACCCGTAGTCGCAGAAAGATGGAGAACGTCATGGAATCCGAATTCCTATAAATTCAATATCGACCTGAAAAAAGGAAGTAAACATAAATTGAAATTAGAATGGAAACCTGACGGAGGAGTTTCCTACATCGGATTGAAAGCCTTGAGCCCGGTAAACCCCAAAGAACAAGGTAAATTATCATTCTGGTCGGAAGCCGGAAAACAAATCGATTA
>JAVBSK010000034.1:0-3173 GCA_031556755.1 Bacteroidales bacterium
GAATAATGATGTCCTCCGATTGTTATCAAATGCCAGTCATAAGCATTTGTAACATGGGAAAAAATCATCTCTTTGAGATTAAATGTTCCTTTGTCTTTTTCTTCCGGAATTACATTAGATGCTTCCACATTTGCGAATAAGCTCACAAATAATAATAAGAAGAAATACAAGTGTTTATTTTTATGAATAGATAACATATCTATACTGTTTATTTACTTTGTTTTGTTTAGTTTAATCATCAGTTTTGTCTCGAATATCAGATAAAAAATATAATAGATGACAAAAAGAATGACAAAATTCACTGCATGAGTCTTATCCAACAATATTCCAACAACTAAAACACACAGACTGAATATAATCTTCAATAAACGAGACAACATCATGGATGATAATGAAGGTATTTCATTCGTCTCCGCATATTTTGAAATCAACCGGCAAGGATGTATTCCTATCAAAATATAAGTAATTGGAATGACCGGAAAATATACCGGATAATATGTTTGTCCGAATTGGTAATACAAACCAAAAACAAGGGCGGAAAGAGATAAAATCGAGATAAGCAAGACGATATATATACTCAATCCTTTTTTCATATTATTTTCAACCAACCAGTTAAATAGCTAATTTATAAAAACTTACAAGATTAATCTAATCTATACAAACAGAAACCGTATTGTTTTTCATTTCGATAAAACCTCCATTAACAATAAGCTCAAAGTCATTTCCATTTACACGATAAAGTAGTTTACCATTTTTCAGAGAAGAAATAATAGGTGCATGTCCTTCCAATATCGTAAAACTACCTAATGTTCCGGGCAAGGTAACCAATTCAACTTCTCCGGAGAACAATATCTTTTCTGGCGAAATGATTTCTAATTTCATTTACAATTACGAGTTACTAAAAAGAATGTATTTTTCATTCACTTTTACTATTTGACATTTCCTTTCAATTTCTCAGCTTTAGCTATCGCTTCCTCAATAGTTCCCACATTTAAAAATGCCTGTTCGGGTAAATCATCCACTTTACCATCCAGAATCATATTAAAACCTCTGATGGTATCTTCGATAGATACCATTACCCCCGGAACACCGGAGAAAGCTTCCGCCATAAAGAATGGTTGGGACAGAAAGCGTTGTACGCGACGGGCGCGATTCACGGCCAGTTTATCTTCATCGGAAAGTTCTTCCATCCCTAGAATGGCAATAATATCTTGTAATTCCTTGTAATGTTGGAGCAATTTTTTGACCCGTTGCGCAGTATCGTAATGTTCCTGGCCGACAATATTCGGATCTTGAATACGGGATGATGAATCCAGAGGATCGACAGCAGGATAAATTCCTAATTCCGATATTTTCCGGTTCAATACGGTAGTTGCATCCAAGTGAGAAAATGTAGTAGCCGGAGCCGGGTCAGTCAAGTCGTCAGCAGGAACATATACTGCTTGAACTGAAGTAATTGAACCATTCTTTGTGGAAGTAATACGTTCTTGCATAATGCCCATTTCTGTCGCCAGAGTAGGTTGATATCCTACAGCAGAAGGCATACGTCCTAACAAGGCAGAAACTTCCGAACCAGCCTGTGTAAAACGGAAAATATTATCTATAAAAAAGAGGATATCACGTCCGTCTTCTCCACCCTGATCGCGAAAAGACTCAGCCACAGTTAATCCAGATAATGCTACGGAAGAACGGGCTCCGGGAGGTTCGTTCATTTGTCCGAAGACCAAAGTAGCCTGAGATTTGGCTAATTCTTCATAGTCTATTTTAGACAAGTCCCATTCTCCTTTTTCCATTCCTTTTCTGAATTCTTCCCCGTAACGGATTACTCCTGATTCTATCATTTCCCGAAGTAAATCGTTTCCTTCACGTGTACGCTCCCCAACTCCTGCAAATACGGAAAATCCATTGTGTTTTTTGGCGATATTGTTAATCAATTCCATAATTAACACCGTTTTTCCGACTCCGGCTCCGCCAAACAAACCAATTTTACCCCCTTTTACATAAGGAGCTAACAAGTCTATTACTTTAATTCCGGTAAAGAGTACTTCCGTAGAAGTGGAAAGATCTTCAAATTTCGGAGGATCCCGGTGAATGGGAGCAGCGCCTTCATGTGTAACTGGTCTCATTCCATCTATGGTTTCTCCAATTACATTCATCAAACGCCCTTTTACCTGATTTCCTACAGGCATTGAGATCGGAGCGCCTGTATTCTCCACTTTCATGCCTCGCATGATTCCATCGGTTGAATCCATAGCTACCGTACGTACGGTATTTTCACCGATATGTTGTTGGACTTCGAGTATGAGCGTACGATCATCCTGACGAATGACTTTCAGCGCTTCTCTGATTTTAGGTAACTCTATATCTCCCTTTTTCTCATAGTAAACATCCACAACAGGACCAATAACCTGAGAAATATATCCAATGTTTCCGAGCATGATATTAATTGAAGTATATTTAAAATAAAAAGACAATAACTTTGTCCGAAATCGGGAACAAAGTTATATTTTTTAGGTAAGAAAACAAGAGTGAGGACGGTTTTATTTTAAGGATAAAAAACGATCATAATTTTATCATTCTTGTATATCCCTGATATATTGCAAAACCTGTTCAGCTAACAAGCTATCGGAAAAGCGAGGCAAGCCATCGTTAACAATCAGATATTTCCTTAATTGTTCAGGAGTTACTTCATTTTCCCGGGCAATTTCAGCAATCCGGTCATTAACGTCTTTGTCATCAATTTCAATGTTATCTTTTAGTGCTATTTTTTTCAAGATCAACATCAATTTAACTCTTTCTTCTGCTGATTTTCGTTTTTCTTCCGAATTTTCACCCTCTTCCGAATAAATCAATTCACTATCCACCAATTCAGGATGAATAAAAAGTGTTGTCTTTTCCAATAATCTGAGAGAGATTTCATCTATTTTTTTTTCTTCCGATACAGCTTTCAGATTCAAATGTTTATAATCCGGTAATTCAAAAACAGGAGCTTCTATAAAACTTGCCGTGAATGCAAACCAGTTGTCTTTTTCCATCTCAATATCCGTGATTTCAAGTGGAGAAGCCGCACCCAAATCATTCTCTTTCAGTGCAATGCGACAAAAACGAGAAGAACAGATGGATACCAGATCTTCTTTGATTTCAGTTTTAAAAGCTGATTCTACCAATCCGGC
>JAVBSK010000069.1:0-5209 GCA_031556755.1 Bacteroidales bacterium
TTCTTTATCCTTTGCTCTTTGCACCCAAATGATACATGCGACGACAATCAACGCCATCGGTGGTAGAATCATCAATCCGTTGTTGAGATATCCTGCCTGATAACAGATTTCAGGTATGACCTGAAATCCGAGTAATGTTCCCGAACCTAGTAATTCCCGGAAAAACGCAACAATAATCAATATGATACCATATCCCAATCCATTTCCGATTCCATCCAGAAAAGCAGGCCAGGGCTTATTTCCAAGCGCAAAAGCTTCCAGTCTTCCCATCAGTATACAATTGGTAATAATCAATCCGATAAAAACGGACAATTGTTTATTGACGTCATAAGCAAATGCTTTTAATACTTCGCTGACGATTGTAACCAAAGCGGCGACAACAACCAGTTGTACGATAATCCGGATGCGGTTTGGAATCGTATTCCGAAGCACGGATATAATCAGGTTAGCAAATGCCAGTACAATCGTGACAGATATCGCCATGACGATAGCCGGCTCCAGCTTACTTGTCACCGCCAAGGCTGAACATATTCCCAGCATCTGGACCGTAATAGGATTATTTTTTCCTAACGGACCTAACAATATCGATTTGTTTTTTTCTGATAAAAAATTCATTTTATTTCATTTTCAAAAATTTATCATATGCTCCGATGCTTGTTTCTAACATCGTATTGACCCCCTGACTGGTTATTGTTCCTCCGGAAATACCATCGACATAATCTTGTCCGGCAGCCGTTTTACCGGGTTTTACGATGGCGATGGAAACAAATTTTCCTTCGGCATTATAAAACTTTTTACCGATAAACTCATGACTGAAAACCGGTTTATCTATCTCCGCTCCTAATCCGGGAGTTTCACCGGCATGTCCGAAATCCGCGCCATACACCGTGTTTTTGTCATCATTCAAGGATACATATCCCCAGATAGGTCCCCAAAGTCCTGCGCCCCGCATGGAGAGAATGTATTTTTTTGCTCCATCGACAGATGCTACATAGACCGGATACTTCCGTTCTGATTTCGGTTTGGAGAGTTCATTGACCAGATCGGTTTCAAATGCATTTCCATCGACTTTATTTCCATTATTATCTATTACAAATGCATCTGTAATCAACTCTTTATATTTTTCTTCAGCATCTTTATCAGAAACAACGACATTGATGGATCTCAAAATTTGCCTCATTTTGTCAATATTTTCATTTTTCTTTTGCTTTTCCTGTAAGAATTGAGATGTAAACGCAAGTAGAAGCGCCACAATAATAACCATTACAGAGGCATAAATGATGATATAAACATTATTTTCTTTATTCATATATTTTTTTAGTTGACAAGTTAACAAGTTCTTAACTCATATCTACCTTACTACCGCTCTCTTCAAACGTCTTTTTATATTGGCTTCCACGACATAAAAGTCAATGAGGGGAGCGAATGAATTCATCAGAAGGATGGATAACATCATTCCTTCTGGATATCCCGGATTGAGTACACGGATCAATACAGCAAACAATCCAATCAGAAATCCATAGATGTACTTGCCTTTTTCCGTACGGGCAGAAGTCACAGGATCAGTCGCCATAAAAACCGCTCCGAAAGCAAATCCGCCCAATAAAAGATGTTCCATCGGGGATACATGCATAGCAGGAGTAGTTCCGATCAGGTTGAAAACCGCGGCTGTGATTACACCTCCGGCAAACACGGAAATCATTGTTTTCCAACTGGCAATTCCCGTAACAAGTAAAATAACCGCTCCTATCAAGATCGCTAATTTTGATGTTTCTCCAATGGATCCGGGAATGAATCCGAGAAACATATCCCATAAGGTTAATGGATTACCCAATACATCGGTAACTTGTATATTTTCTGTCGCCGCAGTAATCTGTCCCAACGGAGTTGCTCCGGAGAAAGCGTCGACAACCTGTCCGGATCCTAATCCGAGAGTGTCGGATGTACGTACGAAAACCTGGTCTCCGGACATCTTGGACGGATAGGCAAAAAACAGAAACGCGCGGGTTATCAAGGCCACATTCCAAATATTATAGCCCGTTCCTCCAAAAACTTCTTTAGCGAAAATAACAGAAAAAGCAGTAGCTATTGCGATCATCCACAACGGAGTATCGACGGGAACAATCATAGGAATCAACATTCCGGAAACAAGAAATCCTTCCTGTATTTCATGTCCCTTATATTGCGCGATGACGAATTCAATTCCCAATCCGACAAAATACGATACAAAAATGATCGGAAGTACAGCTAAAAAACCGCAAATGAAAGTATTCCAGCATCCGGGCTGCTGTCCGACAGACAAAAAATGTTGATAACCGGTATTGTACATTCCAAATAACAATGCAGGAATCAAAGCGATGATAACAATAGTCATGGTTCGCTTCGAATCAATAGCGTCATGGATGTGCACTCCGGATTTTGAAGTTTTGTTGGGAACAAAAAGAAAAGTTTCGAATCCATCAAAAACAGAATGAAACATTGATAATTTTCCTCCGGGTTCAAAATTCGGTTTAATTTTATTTAAATAATTCCTTAAGAATTTCATTGTTATTCTAATTATCAGTTGACAAGTTAACGAGTTCTAACTCCTTTATTTCTATAACTCCTTCAATCAATTCATTTCTTTATAAAGCGCATCCAGACCTTTTCTTACAATCTGTTGAATTTCGATTTTCGAAGTGTCAACAAATTCGCACAATGCAAAATCTTCCGGTGCAACTTCATATATACCAAGATTTTCCATCTTGTCAATATTAAATGAGATGATAGCTTTTAAGAGATACTCCGGATATATATCCATCGGAAAAACCTGATCGTATTGGTTCGACATAATCATGGCGCGTTTTCCACCTTTGATGCGAGCATCCAGTATATATTCTTTCCTGATGAATAAGTTCACGAGAGAGGACAAAAATGTTTTGCTTGCTGAAAATTGATTGATTCCGGGAGATATCCATCCGAAAAATTCATTGATCTCGGTTCCTTCCGGAATTACTGTAATCTGATTATCATAAAAACCGAGGTGTCCATTTTTGCCTATCTGTTTTCCTGTCAGAACATTTCCGCTGATAAAGCGAAGGTATTTTTCCGTAATATTATTCTCCACCAGGTTTCTGATATTTGCTCCGACAATGCTCCGGTAATATCCGGTTTGCCTGACTTCCGAACCCGTCAACGCAATCGTACGGGAGAAATCGGCAATTCCCCGGTTGAAAAGCCGTCCGATAAAAGGCACATCAATATAATTGAGCGTCCAGACAATTTCTCCTTTGTTAACCGGTTTGATGTGATTGATTTGTACACCGACATTTCCGGCGGGATGCGGTCCTTCAAATGCCACCAGTTCCACATTTTTTGCGTTTTTCAAACAAGGGACGTTACATTCAGATCGGATACCGAGATAAATTTTTCCAGTGGTCAGTTTGGATAAAACATCCAATCCGGTTTGGAAATCCGCATCGTCCCCCTGCATAATTAATTCCGCATCAGGTGCCAAAGGGGCGGAATTAAATCCGGTAATAAAAATATCTCTCGGACTGTCCTGAGGATTTGCGACAATGTCATATGGACGTTGCTTGATAAAAGGGAATATTCCCGCGTTCGACAATTTTGATTTTACAGCTTCCACTGATAGTTCAGAAATATCGGTTTTCCCAAAATCGACATATTGAATGACTTTGTCGGGAATAATGTCAACACTTAGTAGTTTTCGTCTTTCACCCCGGTTTATCGCCGATATTTCTCCGCTGACAGGAGCCGTAATTTTCAGTTCAGGATGATTTTTATCATATAAAATAATTGTACCTGCCTGAACTTTTTCTCCGGCTTTGACAGCAACTTTGGGAATAAATCCCGGCAAGTCTCCCGGTTCAATCGAATATGAATCCGCAGGAAACGGCAATAGTCTCACCTGTCTGAAAGCTTTTCCTTTCA
The DNA here is from genome assembly GCA_031556755.1 of Bacteroidales bacterium. Taxonomy (GTDB): domain Bacteria; phylum Bacteroidota; class Bacteroidia; order Bacteroidales; family Azobacteroidaceae; genus JAIRVZ01. The sequence continues at coordinate 3,934 of JAVBSK010000069.1, forward strand.
GGTTGATATTCAGGCCTTTTTTTATTCGGATAATTTTGGTCATATCATTTTACTTTAACATGTCCGGATTTAAAAACAGGTCACAAAGTTATATGAAAAACGATAAACGACAATCCTATTAAAGATTTTTTCGCAAAAATCGCACACTCAAACTAGCGATTTCAACGATTTCAACTCCTTTTTCCAAAGATAACTACCGAAAGTAATACCTCCGAACGAGGCATAAGAAAACTCAAGATCAAACATAAAATCAGCGGAACATTCAGATCAGACCAGGGAGCAAATGCTTTTATGGCAATACACTCTATTGCAGATACTGATTGGAAAAATAAGCCATCTCAATTCGACGTAATTCGTGCTGTCATTCAATCAATAACAGTAAATATTGAAATTCGCTGAATAGTTACATCTACATTCAGTTATGTTAAAAAATGTTAAATAATATCGGCTAGAATTACACAAAACGCTATCCTCACACAAAAGAGGCATTAAGAAGTATAATAGACAAAACTTTTGCGCTTGTAATCTGTTTTTTTTATAACTGATCATTTATGAATGAATATGAAACCCAGTAATACTTTTTATATCTTATTAATTATATCTTTTTTATTCCTGTATTTTTCAATGGAGATCAAAGCACAATCGAAAACCGCTATACCTGTATATAATTTTCAACAGATAGAACCTATATTTCATCCTTCAAGAAATAATGACACCACTTATATCTTTAATTTCTGGGCGACCTATTGTGCTCCATGTATTAAAGAATTACCTTATTTTGAACAGATTGGAAAAGAATTTTCCGACAAAAAATTAAAAATAGTTTTGATCAGCCTGGATTTAAAATCCCAGATTGAAAAGGGAGTAATCCCTTTTATAAAGAAAAGAGAAATTCAATCCAAAGTTATAGTACTAAGCGATCCAGATGCCAATTCATGGATAGACCGGATCGATCCATCATGGAATGGCGTCATTCCCGCCACCTTGTTCGTGAAAGGCGACAATAGGGAGTTTTACGAAAAATCTTTCGAGTATGACGAATTGAGATTACTAACTATTAAATTTTTAGACAAATGAAACGTATCTGTTTATTTTTAGTTCTGGCATTCATTACATTCATCCATATTTCAGCTCAAGGTTATAAAGCCGGTGATACTGCTATTGATTTTAAGTTGAAAAATATCGATGGAAAGTCGGTCTCTTTATCCGACTATCCGGATGCCAAGGGATATATTATCGTTTTCACCTGTAACCATTGTCCGTATGCAAAAGCATA
>JAVBSK010000254.1:0-6180 GCA_031556755.1 Bacteroidales bacterium
TATATATATATTGCTTGTAAATTTTTTAACCAGTTTCTATATGTAATATAAGTCTCCTCCTTTAGTCCTCAGATATTTATTGACTGCAAAACAAGTGGCCAGGACAGAAATCAGGATGCCTGATATCATGATAGACGCGAAAACAATCAGCAACATTTCGGTATTGACCAGTTCCAGGATATTATTTACTCCATTTGCCACATAATAAAGCACTCCGAGGAGTAATCCGGAAGCAACGAATCCTGCGATGATTCCGGAAAAAAGGTTTGATATGATAAACGGTTTCCGGATAAAGGAATTGCTGGCTCCCACCAATTTCATGGTGTGAATGAGAAATCGTTTGGAATAAATCATTAAACGGATGGTGTTGTTTATCAATGCGAATGAAATAAACAATAATAATCCTGCCAATACGGACAAGACAAACATGATCCGGTTCATATTCTGATTTACCGAGTCCATTAAATCTTTTCTATAAATCAGGTCTCCTACGTTGGAATCTTTCCTCAAATTTTTTTCTATTACGGTCAGATCTTCACTATTGGCATATTCCGAGTTTAGATTAACTTCTAATGTTGCATGAAAAGGATTGTATCCTAAAAAAGTCTCCGGATTTTCTCCTAATTCTTTCGTCATTTCCTCCGCTGCTTTTTGTTTGGACATATATTGTACGGATTTTGTATATGGCTGCGCTTCTATTTTTGCCTGAAATAGACGAATGTCTGACTCTTTCATATCATCGTTCAAAATAATGGAAAAAGATAAGTTTTCCTTTACATAGCGAGATAGATTATTGGCAAAAAGAGATAATAAAACAATTAATCCCAACAAAAAAAGAACCAAAGCAACACTGATTGCAGATGTTACCTTGGAATTGATAAACGTAGTTTTACTGATTGTTCCTTTCGTTTTCATACGCAGTTTTTGCTATAAAATCAGCAGAGAAGAAAGTATATCCCCAAATTCGCTGCAAAATAACAAATAATTTATGAATATTTATAGCTTTTAGACTTATTTTTCCGTCGGAATCCCGAATAAAGTTGCAGCCGACGCTTTTGTAATCGTAACAAACACCCGATCTCCGACCCGGTAGGATTGTTTATCAAAGACGACAACTTTATTTTGCGCTGTTCTTCCAAACAATTGTTCCCTGGATTTTTTTGAAAAGCCTTCTACCAATACTTCATAAGTTTTTCCTATGGATTCTTTATTTCTTATTAAAGAACATTCCAGTTGCAGGTTGATGATTTCTTCCAATCTGCGTGTTTTCTCTTCTTCTGGGATGTTGTCAGGCAGGTTTTGTGCAGCATAGGTTCCCGGGCGTTCCGAATATTTGAACATGAATGCCGAGTCGAAGATGACTTCTTTCATCAAGGATAGTGTTTCCTGATGGTCTTCTTTAGTTTCAGAATGGAAGCCACAAAACAAATCCGTTGAAATCGCGCAGTCGGGAATGATTCTTTTGATGGCGGTAATCCTATCCAAATACCATTCCCGGGTGTATTTCCTGTTCATGGCTTTCAGTATCCTGGAGCTGCCTGATTGGGCGGGTAAATGGATGTGGTTGCAGATATTGTCGTATTTGGCGATGATTTCCAACGTCTTGTCACTCATGTCTTTCGGATGAGAAGTTGTGAACCTGACTCTCATTCCCGGAGCTTCTAATGCGACCAGTTCAAGTAAATCAGGAAAATTAATTGTCTCAAAGTCACTTTTTTTGTAAGAATAGGAATTGACATTTTGTCCTAATAAAGTGACTTCTTTATAGCCTTGATCACGTAAAATTTTCAATTCATTTAAAATACTTTCAGATTCCCGGCTTCTTTCCCTTCCCCTTGTATAAGGAACGATGCAATAGGTGCAGAAATTATTACAGCCCCTCATGATGGAAATGAATCCGGATATTTTTATTCCGGATAATTTAAGAGGAACGACATCCTTGTAGGTTTCAGTAGAAGATAAGTTTACATTAATGACTTTTTCACCTTGCTCTGCCGTTCCGATCAGATGAGGAAGGTCTAAATAGGCGTCGGGCCCTACGACCAGATCCGCTTTATGTTGATTGATTAAGTCATCTTTGATACGCTCGGCCATGCAGCCCAGAACCCCAATGATCAGATTCTTTTTTTTCTTTCTTATGGATTCGAAAAACTGTAAGCGAGACAATACTTTTTGTTCGGCATTGTCCCTGATGGAACAAGTATTTACAAAAATAGCGTCTGCTTCTTTGATATTTTCAGTCGTTTCGTATCCGTCCATTTGCATGATAGAAGCGACTACTTCACTGTCGGAGACATTCATCTGACAGCCGTAAGTTTCGATAAATAATTTTTTTGTACTGCTTTGAGTTCCGGATTTTAAGTCCAGTTCTGTTACCTTTTTCATGTTTTTGTCATTAAATAGCAAATTTTAATGAAAATAAACTGATTAAAATTTGCTAAGTGAAAATATTGTTGTATGTTTGCAACGAAAAACGTAAAATTTTTTCATAGTTAAGGTTTTGGTTAAATGGATTCGGGGTGACTGTGAAGTCATCCCGAATATTTTTTAAAGCATTTAAAGCAAAAGATATGTTTATCGCAATATTTTCTGTATATTTGGCCTGCAAAAATAAAGATTTTTTATGGAAAAAATAGGAGAATATTTACCTTTAATTATAATTGTAGTCAGTTTTATATATTCTATAGTCAAGAAAACTTCCAAGATAGAACGGGAAAAAACGGAGAACACGACACTTCCGGGGAATTCACCTCAGCAGACCCGGACGACTTCTGTTGCGAATCCCATCCTGAAAAAAAGTACTCGTATTGAGAAAAAAGAACAGCGTAAAGAGATAGTGCAGAAAGAACAAACGCAGGAACGTTTAGTTTCCTCTGTTACAGAAGTAGATGAATTCCCGGAAACAGTAGAAGATTCTTTGTTGTCAGATTTGTCCGGAAACAGGGATGAACTGAAAAAAGCGATCATATATTCTGAAATTTTTAATAGAAAATTTTGAAAATGAATAATTTCACTGTTTTTTTTTAACTTTTGAAGCGAATAATATATCTTTGTGCGCTAAATTTCAAAAATTATATACGGAAATTAATAATCAAACTAAAAAATAATTACAAATGCAGAACAAGGGATTTATAAAGGTTATTGCTGTATTGACTATCCTGGTCTCTCTTTTTTATTTGTCATTCACAGTGGTGACAAATAATTATTATAAGGAAGCCGAAGTGTATGCAGCAGGAGACCCGATTAAAGAGAATCAGTTTTTAGATTCGCTATCTACAGAGAAAGTATGGTTAGGTTATACTTTAAAGCAATGCCGTACGAAAGAGTTAAATTTAGGTCTCGACCTGAAAGGTGGGATGAATGTTATTTTGGAAATCGATGTAGCTGAAGTATTGAAAAGCTTGTCAAATAACAATTCTGATCCTAATTTCAATAAAGCTCTGGCGCTTGCAAAAGAACGCCATACAAAAACTCAAAAAGACTTTGTTACTGTGTTTTCGGAAGAATATCGCAAATTGGATCAAGGTGCGAGGTTATCTGCTATTTTCAGTACATTTGAATTAAAAGAAAAAATAACTCCGCAGAGCACAGATGCTCAGGTTGAAGCTGTGTTGAGGGAGGAAATGAAGAGTGCGATAGATAATTCTTTCAATGTATTGCGTACCCGTATCGACCGGTTTGGAGTTGTAGCACCTAATATTCAACAATTGGAATCTCAGGATGGTCGTATCTTGGTAGAGTTGCCAGGGATCAAAGAACCGGAACGTGTGAGAAAACTCTTACAAGGAAGTGCAAATCTGGAATTCTGGGAAACTTATGAACTTGCTGAAATTTATCAACCTTTAGTTGCCGCAAACAATATTATTCGCGATTTGAAAAAAACGGAAGGAGTTTCAGATACAACTGAAACTGTTGCAGCGGAACTTGTTGCAGAGAAAAAAGATACATTGGCTACGGATACTTCGGCTTTGAAAAATGATTTGCTGGCCGAATTGTCGAAAGAAAAAGCTTCATCGGCGGATTCCCTTCAAAATCTGACGGAAGAAGAATGGATGAAAAACAATCCGTTGTTTGCTGTTCTGAGACCTCATCAAAATGGGAATCAAGTGGCTCCAGGTCCTGCAGTCGGACTAGCATTGGCCAAAGATACCGCTACCGTTAATGCATATTTATCCATGCGTCAGGTGAGAGAACTTTTCCCCAGGAATATTTCTTTCAAATGGACGGTTAAAGCTATTGATGACAAGGATTTATTTTATGATTTGATTGCAATTAAAACCAACAGAGACGGAAAAGCTCCGTTGGAAGGAGATGTGGTTATTGATGCAAAAGATGAGTTTTCTCAATATAGGGGATCTGCTGCAGAGGTAAGTATGTCGATGAATGCGGAAGGTTCTAAAAAATGGGCTCGCTTGACCAAGGACAATATCGGTAGATGTATTGCTATTGTGTTGGACAATTCTGTTTATTCTTATCCGAGAGTAAATGACGAAATCAAAGGAGGTCGTTCCAATATCACCGGTAATTTTACGCCGGAAGAAGCTAAGGATTTGGCTAACGTGTTGAAATCCGGAAAAATGTCGGCGCCTTCTCGTATTATTCAGGAAGATATAGTCGGACCTTCTCTGGGTCAGGAAGCAATTAACAAAGGGCTTATTTCTTTTGGCGTTGCACTGTTGATTCTGATGATTTACTTGATTGTGATGTACGGTTTGGTGCCGGGTATGATTGCAAATGCGGCCTTGTTGTTGAACTTATTCTTTACATTGGGCGTTTTGGCATCGTTTCAGGCGGTCTTGACCCTTTCGGGTATTGCCGGACTTGTGCTAGCTTTGGCAATTGCCGTGGATGCGAATGTATTGATATATGAACGGATTAAAGAGGAACTCCGGGGTGGTAAGAATATCAAGAAAGCCGTAGGTGAAGGATATGGAAAAGCGTTTTCAGCTATCTTTGACTCTAACCTGACGTCTATTCTAACTGGTATCATTTTGTTCTATTTCGGAACAGGTCCTATCAGAGGTTTTGCGACTACATTGATTTTTGGTATCCTCACGTCTTTCTTTACTGCAGTATTTTTGACCCGGTTGACATATGAAACTTTCATGGACAAGGGTAAGTTGTTGGATTTGAAATTTACGACTAAATTGACTGAAAACTTCTTGGTAAATCCTCGTTTTGATTTCCTGGCAGGAAGAAAGAAAATATATTTGGTGACTATCTTATTGACGGTTATTTGTGTTATTGCTTTGGGATACAGGGGAATGAATCAGGGTATTGATTTCACAGGAGGACGTAATTATGTCATACGTTTCGAAAATCCGGTCAATACAGTTGAAGTGCAGGAAATGTTATCTCCCCAGTTTGAAGACCACATGCCAAGTGTTATTACAATTGGAAGTGAAAATCAAATCCGGGTTTCTACCAATTATAAGATTGATGATGCCTCGGAAGGTATTGATGACGAAGTGGTAACTAAACTGTATGAAGGTTTAAAATCCTTATTAAATCCGGATACAACCAAGGATCAGTTTATTCAGAATTATATCCAAAGTTCGCAAAAAGTAGGGCCATCCATCGCCGATGATATCAAAACCGGAGCTTTCTGGGCGGTTACTATCGCCGTGATTGCTATCGGATTGTATATCTTGTTGCGTTTCAGGGATTTGTCGTACAGTGTGGGTACCGTTGTTTCTTTGATACAGGATGCCTTGTTTATCTTGGGAATGTATGCTCTATTGTGGGGATTTCTTCCATTCTCGATGGAAATCGACCAGACGTTTATCGGTGCTATCCTGACGGTGTTGGGTTATTCGGTAAATGACAAAGTGGTTATTTTTGACCGTGTCCGTGAATATACTCATCTGTATCCGAAACGAGACAAGATCAGTTTGTTTAATGATGCTCTGAACTCGACCTTGGATAGAACGTTCAATACAAGTATCAGTACGCTATTGGTATTGACTATTATTTTCTTTTTTGCAGGAGATGCTATCCGTAGTTTCTCATTTGCGATGATTCTCGGGGTATTGATGGGAACATTGTCTTCATTGTTTGTTGCAGCTCCTGTCGCTCTTGAAATCCAGAAGAAAAAGCAAGACAAAGAACTTCAGAAATAAAAAGCTGAGATAAACTCCTGCCGGAATCTATTCGATGGGGGATCAATAAGAAAGCGTTGCA
>JAVBSK010000002.1:0-5137 GCA_031556755.1 Bacteroidales bacterium
CTTGATTTTCGATTTCAAATACAAGGATAATCAGATTTCTTCTTATGAAAGGGATTTGAATATTTCCAACGCGATCGCATCGACCTCGTTTCAGGCGGGTAAGGTAAAGTATACAAGGGAATACTTCTGTTCCAATCCGGATGATTTGTTATTTATCAGGTTTACTGCTGATGAGGCTGCCGCATTGACTTTCGATATCAAACTCGACTTGCTGAGGGAAGCCGATCTGAAAGTTTCCGGAGATGAAATATTTTACTCAGGAGTAGTGAATTTTCCTAAATTAGGCCCCGGCGGAGTTCAATTCGAAGGAAAAGTCAAAGTACAATTGAAAGGAGGAAGTATCGTTGCGGAAGGGCATACTTTGAAAATCAAAGATGCTGATGAAGCCATTGTCTTTGTGGATATAAGAACCGATTATAAAAATGCGGATTACAAAGACTTATGTGCGAAAACCATTCAACAATCAGCTTTCCTGGATTATGAAGCCTTGAAACGGGCGCATGTCGAAGATTATGCTAATCTCTTCAATCGTGTTGAACTGTCTTTAGGTCAGAATAAATCAGATCTGTTACCTACGGATATGCGTTGGGCGCAGTTGAAAGAAGGAACAGATGATCCCGGCTTGTTCTCCCTCTTTTTTCAATACGGACGTTATCTCTTGATATCTTCTTCCAGGGAAAACTCTCCTCTTCCGGCTCATTTGCAAGGAATATGGAATGACAACCTGGCTTGCAATATGCCTTGGACATGTGATTATCACTTAGATATCAATACGGAGCAAAACTACTGGTTAGCGAATGTAGGAAACTTACATGAATGTAATACTCCATTAATCAATTATGTCGAGGATTTGGCGGATCATGGAGAAAAAACAGCGATGAAAGTTTACGGAAGTCCAGGCTGGACGGCTCATACTGTAGCGAATGTCTGGGGATACACGGCTCCCGGTCAGAGTGTTAGTTGGGGATTATTCCCGACAGCCGGAGCATGGATCGCTTCACATCTTTGGGATCACTTTACTTATACCCGCGATGTGGAATATCTGAAAAATGAAGCCTATCCGGTGTTGAAGAAAACAGCAGTTTTTTTTCTGGATTATATGGTGGAAAATCCTCAGAACGGATATCTGATGACTGGTCCCAGTATTTCTCCCGAAAATTCATTCAAAGTGGATGGCAATGAATTTGCCTTGTCCATGATGCCGACCTGTGACAGGGTGTTGGTTCACGAGACATTTAACGCTTGCGTTAAAGCCTCTGAAATATTGGATACCGATCCGGAATTCCGCCAATCATTGGAAGCGGCCATCGCTAAATTACCACCTTTGAAGATTGGTAAAAACGGAGCCGTTCAGGAGTGGTTTGAGGATTATGAAGAGGCTCATCCGAATCATCGTCACACTTCTCATTTACTGGCTTTATATCCTTATAACCAGATTTCGGTGCTAAAAACACCAGAATTGGCTGCCGCTGCAGACAAAACCATACAATTGAGGCTCGCTTCTGAAGGATGGGAAGACGTTGAGTGGAGTTGCGCCAATATCATTTGTTTTTATTCCCGGTTGAAGAATGCGGAAAAAGCCTATGAGAATCTGAAATACCTCTTAACAAATTTCTCTAGGGAAAATCTCTTTACAATGTCGCCAAGTGGTGTTGCCAGTGCGGAATCGGATATCTTTGAATATGATGCGAATAGTGCAGGTCCCGCAGGAATGGCGGAAATGTTGTTGCAAAGTCATGAAGGATACATTGAATTTCTTCCGGCTTTACCCAAAGCATGGAAAGATGGTTTCTTCAAAGGACTTTGTGTTCGGGGAGGTGCGGAAGTTGATTTGAAATGGGAATCGGGAATGGTGAAAAGCGTGAAATTGACGGCAACCGTTGCGAATTCATTTACTATAAAAGTTCCGGGAAATATGAAAATCTCAAAAGCAGGAAAACCGCTTCAACTTAATCCCGACGAGAAAGGTCTTGTAACGGTCCTTTTGGAAAAAGGAGATATAATTTAATTTGTAAAATATTAAAAATAAATTTCTGACTAATATTCAAATATAGTCGCTAAAAAACAATAAATCTTTGTAAAATGCAATGAGAAAAATACTAATCTTACGGAATCAATCCCCATGAAAAAGTCATGCTCTCTGGATACATTCTTTATTTTGTAACAGATGATGTAATCTATTTTGTAATAAAATATAATAATATTTTGTGTAAATCAATTTAATATCAAAAAAATGCAAATCAAACAAAATCAAAAAAATCCGATTATTTTGTTTTTTATAACAATGATCATATTGTTTACATCTTGTGAAGATGTATATGAATATGATAATAAAGAACCTGATTTTCTGGGGCCGAGTATTTATGAAACCTTAAAAAACAAAGGTGATTTTACTTATTTTTTAAGACTGATTGACGATTTGAATTATCAAGAAACTTTGTCAAGAACAGGAAGTAAAACATTGTTGGTGGCGAAAGATGACGCCTTCAAACGCTTTTTTAGCAGTAGCAATGTATATGGAGTAAAAAGCTATGAAGAATTATCTTTTGGACAGAAAAGGGAGATTATGAATGTTAGTATGTTGAATATGGCTTATCTGAGCTATATGTTGGCTAACTCTACCGAATCAACAGGGTTGGGAGAAGGTCTTGCCATGCGAAGGAATGCTTCTAATACCTATTTGGATAGCGTTTCATTTGTGAATGATCCGGTTTTGTTTGCCAATCCTTATTGGAAAAGATTTGATAGTCATGGGTTATATTTACTTGATAATGAGAATCCGACTACTATCATACATTTTACCCAGACTAACATGACAATGCGGAATATATCAGAGAGTGATTTTTCCCTGATAAATAACGGAATTCAATATAAGCCGGGTGAGATCTTCATTAATCAGACAAGAATGATAGAAAAGGATATCATTTGTAAAAATGGCTATATTCATGTGATGGAAGATTTATTAACTCCATTGAAAAATATCTCTCAAATAGTAAGGGATAATGGTCAAACCGGCACATTCAATAGATTGATGAATAAATTTTGTCTGCCTTATTATGTTGAAAGTTATTCAAAAGCAGTCCATGACTATTACGACGGATCAGCTCCTGATCGTCAGCCGATGATATCTCCTTCCGACAGTGTGTTTGTTAAAAGATATTTTACTCCAAATTTCAAAATGGATCCACAGGGAAAACCATTGGATAGTTATGGATTATTGTATTTTGATCCGTCTGATAATGGCTATAATGGCTCACAACAAGATGTGAGCGTAATGTTTATCCCTACAGATAAAGCTATGGATGATTATATCAATGGTGAAAGAGGAAAATATCTTAAAAATGTATATGGAAGTTGGGATAATGTTCCTACTTCAATATTAGCCTTGTTTATAAAAAATCATCAAAAAATGTCGTTTGTCAGTTCGTTACCACATAGTTGGCCAGAAATGAATGATGAAGCGAGTTATCCTATGAATGTGAAAGCAGATCAGATTCTCCGAACTTACACGGCAAGTAATGGTTTTGCTTATCTAACGAACACAGTATATCCTCCTATTGACTATCAAAGTGTTTATGCATCGATAATGACTACTGCTAATTCCCAGATTATGAATTGGGGGATTCGCAATGAAAATATGAAATTCTTTTATTACTTGCGGTCTATGGAAAATATGTATAATATGATTGTCCCCACAGATGAAGCTTTCCAAAACTATAGAGATCCTGTAGCTTGGGGAAAAGGAGGAAATAGCAAGAGAATATGGGCTTTCAAGTATGTTCCGGATAGAAATGCGGTTTATGCGGATAGCTACCTGGTAGATGCAGACGGAAACAAGGGCGCTTGGGAAAAACAAATAACTGATCAAAGTATGATCAGAAACCGATTGAAAGATATTATTGATATGCACATTGTTGTCGGTGAAAAATCCGGTAATCACATGTCCGGTTATATTGATGACGGAACCACTCAATACGCATTGACAAAAGGAGGAGCGACAATAAAACTGAGTGATTCGGGAGATAATACAAAAATGACCGGAGGTGGCGATATAGAACAGCATGTTTCTCCTGCGGAAATCGTGGTTAATTCTTTAACGCAGAAAAAAGATGTCTATGATTCCGATAATGGGCGCACCTATTTTATTAATAAAATCATGCAAGACCCGATCAAATCAGTTTATACTGTAATGGGAGAACATCCTGAATATGAGGAATTCTTTAATTTGTTAAAAGGTGATGAGAGAGTTTTCAGTTTTTTCCAAAAAGATAAAGATATTGTGCCCGTATTCGATTTGAAGAAAGTTGGGCAATCTTCAGGTTTAGGATATGTAGTAAATTCCTTTAATAACTTCCGCTATACAGTCTTTGTTCCAACGGCGGCCGCTTTGAAAAAAGCATTTGAAGAGAACGATAAACTGTTTACATGGGATGAAATTGCCAATGAAGAAAATCCGGATTTGAAGAAAGAAAAAACATTGTATTTATTGAAATTTCTGAAATATCATTTCATGGATAATTCGATTTATATTGATGGCAGGTCTTTTTCTGCTCCGGAAACCAATGAAACGGCAGCCCGAAATCTTTCGGGAAAATTTTATAAACTGGTAGTAAACAAAACGGCTTCCAATTTGCAAGTGATGAATGAAAATCAAACGATAAAGGCAAATGTGATCTTGGAAAACGGTATTTATAATCTGATGGCTCGTGATTATATTGTAGACAGTGGTAGTTATATGAGTGCGAACAATATTGTATCCTCTTCCCGTTCTGTTATTCATTTAATAGACAAGGCATTGGAATTTGATAAATGATAAAAAGAAATGAGTATGAATAAATGTAAATATATATTATTGGCTATTCTTTTCAGTATTCCTGCTATTGTTTTTGGACAGACGTTGGTCACCGGAAAAGTGTATTCGGAAATGGATGGGGAACTGATTGGCGCACAGGTGCTTGAAGTAGATAAAAATAATCGTAATATTTCCGCTTCAGTTACGGATGTTAATGGAAATTTCTCAATAGAAATTAAAAACACTGCGAATTTTTTAAAGATTTCTTATCTTGGGTATAAACCAATTACAATGTCTATTGGTGACAAAAAGAAATTCAATGTCAAACTCGAAGATGCGTCTAAT
>JAVBSK010000218.1:0-3692 GCA_031556755.1 Bacteroidales bacterium
TTTGATTTCTTCTTCCAGTTCGGGTAAACGTTGAATGGCCGAATCTAATTCATCTTTCGCCATTTCCCGCAATTCGGAATCGGATTCTGTTTCTAAAATCACTTTCGACTCATCTATATTGGAAAGTAAACGTTGGTATTCATTTCTTGCCGTTACGATTTTTTCCAGATCGCGGTATTCTTTATTTAGTTTGACAAAGCGCTTCATGTCGGTAATCACATTTGGGTCGGTGATTAACGTACCGATTTCCTCGAAACGTATTACCAATACATCAAGTTTTTCTAAAAGAGGTGTTTGAGCCATTTTTTAGTCAGGAATTACAAATTACGGATTACAAGGATTCAACACGAATCATTTTTCAGCCGACAAAGATAAACACATTTTATCAGATATATAAATTTGATCAAGATGTTCATATTATTATTGTACCGAGCCGATCGGACGACGATCTTTACCGGGCTTTCCTGTCAATTCATCTCCCAAATCATCCCTGGTCGTTCTGACTATCGACATCAATTCCGTAATGACTTCGGGATGCTGGGACTGAACGTCATAGCGTTCTCCCGGATCATTCCTCAAATCATATAGCGCAAAAGGGAAAGGATAATTTCCTTTGGTATGGCCGGGTTTTCCGTCATTACCTGGAACACAACCGTCAGTATTCATTCCGGGATGCGGTAAAACCAACTTGAATCGCTCGTTCCGAATCGCTTCCAGACTATTTATCTGATAATAATATAAAAAATACTTCCGGGGATTCGCTCCCGGTACGTTTCTCATCAAAGGCAGTATATCTACTCCGTCAATGGTGTGCGAGGGCAGGGAGGCTCCGGAAAGTCCGGCTAATGTAGGCCATATGTCGATCGCAGATGCCAATTGATTACAAATTGTACCGGCGGGAACGGTTCCAGGCCAACGTACGATACAGGGTACTCTTTGTCCTCCTTCGAAAGAAGAACCTTTGCTTTCCCTCAATCCTCCGGTAGATCCGGCATGATTTCCATAAGTCATCCAGGGTCCGTTATCGGAGGTGAACAAGACTAATGTATTCTCTTCCAGTCCGGATTCTTTTAAGGTTCTCAATACTTCCCCGACACTCCAGTCTATTTCCATCATCACATCTCCATAAAGTCCCTGTTCGCTTTTTCCTTTAAACTTATCAGAAACATACAAAGGAACATGTGGCATCGAGTGGGCCAAATACAGAAAAAACGGACGGTCTTTATTGGATTGAATGAAACGAACAGCCCGCTCCGTATATTGAGTGGTCAATTGTTCCTGATCTTTGGGTTCGACATTCGCATCTATCACTTGATTATTTTCATACAAAGGTAAATTCCCGAAATTAAAATAGTGGTTAGACGGATGGAAAGGCCACATATCATTGGAAAACATCAACCCGAAATATTCCCGGAATCCATTATTAGTCGGATAGAACTGCGGGGCGTCTCCCAAATGCCATTTGCCGATGGCTCCGCAATAATATCCCTGTTCCTGCAACATTTCCCCCAATGTAACTTCGTCCGGATGAATTCCGGTTTTACTGTTTGGCCACAAAGCGCCTGAAAAACCGATCCGGTTCGGATAACATCCCGTCATCAGTCCCGACCTTGAAGCGCTACTAACAGCTTGCGCCGAATAGAAATTGGTGAACCGCATCCCTTCATTGCATAACCGGTCTATATGAGGTGTTTTATATCCGCTAGCTCCTGTCACGGATAAATCGCCATATCCCATGTCATCCAAAAGGATAATCACGATATTAGGTTGTTTTTGCGCATGAACGGATGTCGTTGTCAAACCGGCAAAAGTAGCGATACCCGCCCATTGAATGAATTTATCAAGTACCATACTATATGTAAATTGGGGATTAAATTTTTTGTAAAAATAGCAAAATAAACAAGAATCATAAAATCAAAATAGCTTTTTCAATTCTGATTTCAGGAGAATATTCTATATTTTCAAACACTACTGACCGACTAATTTTTTTATCACTAACTTTGTCCATCTGAGTCGTTTTATCGATGGTACAGCAAAACTACATCTTTGAGGCGAAACCGAAAAATAGGGAGTAGCCCTTTTAAATAATATTTTATCCGGTCAGTAGTGCTTTTTATATAACTTTGCGGTTTAATTTAAAAATAATATAGGATGGAGACTAAAATAGATATAAAAAGCACCAAACCTCACTATGAGATTTTGGACGGATTACGAGGTATTGCGGCTATAATTGTCGTTTTGTTTCATCATCTTGAACCACATTCGGGCTTTAATCGTTTCGAACAAGTTCTCAATCATGGTTATTTAGCAGTCGATTTCTTTTTCCTTCTTTCCGGTTATGTCATCAGTTATGCATACGATGACCGTTGGGGAAGTATGGGCATGAAAGATTTCATCAAGCGCCGTTTGATCCGGCTCCAGCCCATGATTATTGTAGGCTCCCTTATTGGAGCTTTATTATTTTATTTTCAGGATTCGCCCGGGATGGGCTGGGGAGGAATACATGAAGTCCCCGTTTGGAAAACACTTTTAGTCATGGTGATCGGATGTACTTTGATTCCGGTAGGAAAAGGATTAGATATCAGGGGATGGAGAGAGATGCACCCGTTGAATGGCCCCTCCTGGTCACTCTTCTTTGAATATATAGCCAATCTTGTTTATGCATTGGTCTTACGACATGTTTCAAAAGTTGTATTGACAATTCTCGTTGTAATTGCAGCCGCATTCACGACTCAATACCTTCTTGCCGGTCAGTCCGGAGACATGATCGGAGGCTGGACTATCGACGATCCGACACAATTACGTATTGGATTTACCCGTCTGGCATTTCCCTTTTTAGCCGGGTTGTTGTTGGCCAGGGTCGCTAAATTAAAATATACCAAACACGCCTTTCTGTTTGCAAGTATATTATTAGTTACGTTATTGATTGTTCCCCGGATAGGAGGAGAAGACCATGTGTGGCAAAATGGGCTGTATGAGTGTTTTTGTATCATGATTTTCTTTCCTTTCATTGTTTGGTTGGGAGCAGGAGGAAAAGTAGAAAGTAAAAAAACGCATGCAATCTGTCAATTTTTGGGAGATATTTCTTATCCGATTTACATTACCCATTATCCTATTTGCTACGTTTACATGGCCTGGGTAACTAACGGGAACCTTTCTCTTGCCGAATCATGGCCTTACGGCTTATTGGCAGTCGCGGCCTCGATTACTGTAGCCTACTTATCCATGAAGTTTTACGATCTACCTGTCAGAGATTGGTTGAGAAAACGTTTCTTATAAATGAACTTTAGAAAATAGGTTATTATCGTTTATAAATAGCCCGTTGTATACTTTCATTTCCTGCTTTCAACACGAGAAAATAAACGCCGGAAGGATAGATAGCCATATTGACTGTCTGTAGTCCGGAAGCATCAAACATGCGAGTGTATATCATTTTTCCGTTTGTATCATATAACTCCATTTTCACTATGCCTTGACAGGTTTCCCGTAAATCCACATAACAAATATCAAAGACTTCTGTCGGATAGATCCCGGGAGCATTCTTTCCTGTACTTTGTAAACCACTGACCTTTTCTACTCCCAGAATGCCTTCGCTTAAAAATTTACCTGTATTCCAGACTAAACCCTCTCCCGGAGTAGCGGGACTGATGGAAAAAGTGCCGGATATTTTTCCGGAAGTGGCAGTAATCAAC
>JAVBSK010000188.1:0-9351 GCA_031556755.1 Bacteroidales bacterium
TATGCTACTCAAATTTGTGCAATTTCCAAAAGCAAGACTCCCAATGAATACAACACTTTCAGGAATCGTTATTTCAGGAATTTTCACACAACCATAAAAAGCTTGATCTCCAATGGAAGAAACTCCTTTTGGTATCAAAAGAGATTCCGGACCTTCGCATACGGAAAAAAAGTATGGAGGGATTTTTTTCACTGATTTACCGATGTTAAAAGCTTTTATCGAATTACAAAATTTAAAAATACATGAATTTGAAGCTTCAATAGAACAATCTATAGCATTATAATTTACCGTAGATAAGTTTTTACAACTTTGAAAAGCTCCATCCCCAATAAACGTAACTGTTGATGGAATTGTTAATGTGTTTAATCCCTCGCAATTGTAAAAAGCGTCTTTTCCTATATTTTCAACTCCTTCCGGGATTAATACCGATTTTAATCCATTACAATCAGAAAAACTACCTCTGGGAATCTTTTTTACAGAGTTCCCAAAATTTATGGTTTTCAAGGCATGACATTGAAAAAATATCTGTGAACTACCAATCTCATTTGTAGTGCAACTGATCGCATTAAAATTTACAATCACTATATTTTCACAATATGCAAAAGCATTATCTCCAATAAAATTCACACTCTCCGGAATTGTTATTGCTTTCAATCCAACACAAAATCTAAAAATTTGGTTGGGAATAGTCTGCACATTTTCACCTATTATGACTTCTGATATTGCTGAGCATGGACTAAAAGAAGCAACTTCGGCATTAATAGCGTTGTAATACACCGTTTTCAAATTTGTGCATCCTAGAAATGCCTGACTGTTGATTCGCATAACACTTTCCGGAATAGTAATTGAAATTAATTCTGTTCTTTCTGAAAATGCGAAATTTGCTATTCCTAATATTCCATCTTGAACTTCTATAACTGTATTTTCGGGCATGATTCCTTTATATGTATACAGTACTTTTCCTGCATAAACAACTCCATCTGCCTGATTATTTAACCAAGCGGTTTCGTAAAAAGCATTATAGTCAATATCGACAACACTGTTGGGGATAATAATAGTCTCAAGGTTATTACATTCACTAAATGCATGATCTTCGATAGTTATTACTCCATTGGGAATCGTAATTGAAGTTAAATTTTGGCATCTACTGAATGCATAAAGTCCAATTTTAGTAACGCTATTGGGAATTGTAATGTTTAGGAGAGAAATACAGCTAGAAAATGCACTATATCCAATATTTTTGACCCCGTCATTTATTACAATTGTGTTTATTTCAGAACGGTGATTGTTCCAAGGAGCAGAGCCATACGAATAATTGGGCATATTCCCATTCCCATTAATAGTAAGAATTCCATTATTTAAGTTCCAGTTAAGGTCTCCGGTAATTCCATTTGTTTGCGCCATTGAGATTATAACTGTAAGAAAACAAACCATTGTTATTATTAACCTTTTCATCATTCTCAATTTTTATATTTTCATTTTACTTAAATTTTCCTTCGCATAACAACAATCTAAAATGGCCTTTACTGCCAATGCTGTCGGGCGCTTTTCTGCTGGAGTGTATTGATTGATGTATTGAGTAAATAGCACATAAGAATTTTCCAGATTTGTTTTAGTAAATTCGGGACTAATCCTTTCCAAAGAGTCAATTAATCCGGTGATTTTGAATAACTCTCCACAAGTCATATTCTGTATAAATTCGAATTGATACCCCATCCAAATAAATCCCTCGTTAGCTAATTTGCCCCAATAAGCCCATGATTCTTTGTTTTTCACAATGATGAGTTTGGGCTTTATCACATCTTCAATAATATGCTGTGTTAAATTCATTTGGTCAACTACAAAGGGGATCCCATTTTTATTCTTCAATATGTGTTTCGTTAAAAATGTTTGCTCTTGCTCCCGGAAATAAAATAAATCGAGATAAGCAGCATTAGGTCTTAAATCAATATTGGATTCTTCATCAAAAAGCATTTTTCTAATAGGATACCAATAATGAGTATCTGGTTTTTCTGTATTTAGAATGTTATTGAAATTAGTAGATTTGCTTTCTGTTTCTTTAGGATCAAAAGAAGGATTGAAACCCGTTATCAGAATATCTTTCTGTTTATCATTTTCACTATAATCAAACCCACGGTCTTTAATCAATGCCGGCAAAGTATTGATATAATCTTGCGACCAAATTTCTAAAAGTCTTTCATTAATATTCATATTTTATTATTTTAAAAGGTATCTTGTATTGCGTTTATTAACTCTTGTTGTTTGTTATAGGTTAATGTGGTAATGTCATCTGTAAAGAAAACAGGGATATTTGTTCCGTTTAATAAGTAAGCTCCGTTTCGTTTATTGTTTGGATTTACCCAACGGTCTGCTCCGAAAATCAAATCATGACAATAATCAGTAAAAAATATAATCGCTACAGGTTCGATTTTTAAGATTGTGTCATAAGTTAGTTCCAGTTGTTCTCTTATGAAATTATGATCAAAACTTAGTAACTTATCTCTATCATTTTCTCTGGCATATAATAAATTGATGTGTGTGTAAGGTTTATGCAATTGATTAGAAAAGGCCTCTAACTTCTTGAAATATTCGGGAGCATCTGATCTATTATAAAAGCTTCCATACATCAATGATTTATTATCACTTCCGGAAATAAAATAAATGTCATCAGAAAGGTTGTAAGAAGGATTTACTCCAACAAATAAAATGCTGTTTTTGACTCCGTCTGCTGAAAAAATAGGATTACGATTAATAATGACCCGATCTACTGTTCGTTCATATTTTGCCCAAATAGAAGAAAGCTTTTGTTCTATTCTTCCATTTTCGTTTAAATCGAAAAAAATGGACTCGTTTACTTCTTTGACTTGTTCGGTCGGTAGGGGTACGATTTGTTTTTCCGGTGCTTGTTTCGGAACTTGTATCGTTTTTGATGACGAAGGGTCTTTGAATGCTAAAATTAGTTTTCGGATAGCATAAAAACCGGCTATTGTAAATCCTAAAATTAGTGTTAATGTCAATAAACCAATATAATTCAAAAACAATATGGTCATCATTAGCAAGTATAAACATGGAATTGATAAAATGATTATCAACCATTTATGCTTTTTAAAGAATCTTTGTCGCTTTATTTTCTTGATAATGCTTTTGTGGTAACCTAATTGAGGAGTTGTTGAATCAATTGATTCTAATAAATACACACATTGTTTGTATTTTTCGAAAAGAGCATCACAGAATTTATTTCTGATTTTACCTTCAGAATCATTTTTGTGCCATTTATTGGCTTTTACCTGAGTCGCTAATTCGGATAGTAGATTAATCAAATTTTCTTTATTATTCGGGATTTTAATTCCGGCAACAGCATCAATATTTTGCAATACTGCATGGTCGATAGAGAGAAGCTGTTCTTTTTCTTTTCGTTTGTCATCTGCTTTTATCTGTTGACGTTTTAATCTTTCTTCTGCTTCGATTTGTTCTAAGCGTTGTTCATGGAGCATCTCTGCTTTAGTCTTACGTGGTTCTTGACTTCCTCCAACCCTTCGATAAGGAGTCGAATGACCGTCTCCAAATACTACATTACTCACCCATTTTCCTGTATTTTTACCTATTTCTCGTTCGAATGATTTTCCAAATGTTCCCATAAATATTGATATATCAGCATATATTATGCAAATATAAGCACTTAATTTACAAAAAGTTAAATCCATTTTATCCGTTTTGTCCACTTTGTCCATAATTCAAATCGCATTTGATTTTCAATTATCTTTGTACTAAAAATAAAGTATGTTGTCTCCCGTCATCAAACAGCTTTTAGAAAATCGATTGGGCAAGGAAATCCGCTATCCTGCCAACTGTGAGCATTTGGCTTTTGATATTGAAAAGCAAACCAATCAACATGTAGGCGTTAACACACTGAAACGATTGCTTGGATATATCGAAGGCGTGAAAGAACCACGTTTGTTTACCTTAGACATTATCGCCCGTTATATCGGATTCAAGAATTGGGATGAACTCTTGGATGACCTTAACCTTTCGGGAAATTCCGGTTTTTCAACGATCGAAGAAATCGAAATCAAAAATCTATCTGCGGGAGATAAAATCAGTTTTTGTTATTCTCCCGACCGGAAGGTCACGATTGAATATCTCGAAAAAAATTTGTTCCGCGTTGCCGAATCGCTTAACGGCAAATTGCAGGAAGGAGATATCATAGAAGTCAACCATTTTGTCTTGAACTATCCTTTATTGGTTAGTAATGTAGAACGAAACGGCGTTATGCTTGGGAAATTCACAGCAGGTAAAGTTTCCGGCATTACTAATTTGAATTTAATAAATAATGTGGTTTAATAATGTTCTCAACACAAAGAAAAGAGAAATAAAAATAAGCATTATCTTTATGCCTCGAAATGTAATGCTGTCGATGGTTCATGAATAATTCTTCTTTCGGGGAAAACTCGGATTTTTATACATTAACGGATATAATCCCTCTTGAAACTCAGGGAGCGACTTCTGATGCCTGTAAAGTGCGTATCAGCGGGAAGTGGCATTTCATGAAAAAACCTAAGAAAGAATTCTCAGATCATCCTTTATATATTGCTGCATTTAAAAAGGAATTCGATATCGGATACACGTTGGATCATCCGAATATTGTTCGCTATATTTCCCAAGGGAAAAGTAACGAAGGCTTTTACTTCTTGACTGAGTATGTCGACGGAAATACCTTGACAGATTTTCTTTGCAAAAACTCCGGTTATTTCGAAAAGAAAGAAAATGTCCGGAAATTTATAAAACAATTATTTTCTGCTTTGAAGTATCTTCATACTAAACAGATTCTTCACCTGGATTTAAAGCCGGATAATATATTGATTACTTCCATCGGAAATAATGTGAAAATTGTAGATCTCGGATTTGCATACAATGATTGTTGGCAATACCTGACTGTTGGTAAAACGAATTTATATGCAGCTCCCGAACAATTTTACAATGATAAAGTAGATGAACGAACGGATATCTATGGAATAGGGATGTTATTGTTGTATGTATTCACGCAGTCAACAGATAGAAGTTTAATCAAAAATATTCCGAATCCATATAAATTGATTGTTCGGAAATGTTTGGATGAAAATAAAGAAAAACGCTTTGGGAATATCGCTTCGATTGAATCGGAAATAGAGAAACAATCACGTATAAAGAAATATAATGTTATCTTATCACTGTCGTTTTTATTGATAATCGCTGTAGTATCAGCATCTTATTTTCGATCCGGTTCTTTGGAATTTGTCGCTCCGGAAAATACACTGACCGAACCAACTCCCGGCGCTGAAGTTGTAACATTCATTCCTCTTCCTGAACAAAAAGAAAACATTCATATTCAAGAAAATATTCCGGGAAAAGAAATTGTCAGAGAGCAAATTAAGCCGATAATAAATCCGGCTGAAAGTAAACTGGAAAAGGATTTGTTTACTGAATTACAGCAAAGGTCAAAACAAGAATTGCAACAAATCTATCAGTTACCGGAACCGGTTACATATTCCTTAAAAGATCAGGTAGAACGGATTAATCAAACCCGGACGTTTTATAAACAACTGACAGATACTATCAAAAATGCGGAACTGCTGAATAAGAGTTATGTGATGTTTTGGGATGAGCAAAAAAATGTATTTACACCTTATTTTCAAAAACAAACGTTAGCGTTTTTGGATGAGGCTAAAAAACAAATTATTCCCGATAGCATTACTCAAAAGAAAATGGTATATCGATTGATTGATAAAAAAACGGCAGATCTGTTTATCCCTTTTGTGCGGAAAAATCAGACGGTTACAACCAATGAACAAAAGGCGGAATTAAATCGAATTGCTGGTGACTTCGAGCAAATGAAAAAAGAAATTTACAGACAATATCAACATTTGTTTGAAAGCGAAACCGATTTTGAAAAAGAATATAATAAATATAACTCTTTCACTGTTTCACACATTGATGATTGGATTAACCTGATATTCCGATAAAAACCGTATCTTTGGAGCTTTTCAACGGTATTATTGATGAGCAGAAAATACAAAAACATTGATTCCCTGTTCATTGTCACCGTTCACTCATTAGTCTATGAACAGTCGTAAAATAATCAACGATCCTGTTTTCGGATTTATCAACATTCCGGACGGGATTGTTTTCAATCTGATCAATCATCCTTACGTACAACGGCTGACCAGGATCAAACAACTCGGACTGGCTTCGTTGGTTTATCCGGGAGCGCAACATACGCGATTTCATCATTCTCTGGGAGCCATGTATCTGATGAATGAAGCCATTAGCCAACTGCGACTGAAAGGACATGAAATAACTATGGAAGAATCCGACGCCGTTTTGGTCTGTATCTTATTGCACGACATCGGACATGGTCCTTTTTCGCACGTTCTTGAAAATACCCTGGTCAATCAGGTCAGTCACGAACAGATTTCCCTGATGCTGATGAA
Organism: Bacteroidales bacterium; assembly: GCA_031556755.1. GTDB lineage: Bacteria > Bacteroidota > Bacteroidia > Bacteroidales > Azobacteroidaceae > JAIRVZ01. The sequence goes on from JAVBSK010000188.1 coordinate 6,468, forward strand.
CCGGATCAACCGGGAATTTGACGGTAAATTAGATACCGCAATCGCAATCTTCAAAAACGAATATCCGAAAAAATTCCTACATCAACTGGTCAGCGGTCAGTTGGATATGGATCGCCTGGATTATTTGCGGCGCGATAGTTTCTTCACCGGAGTGACAGAAGGAAATATTGGCTCCGCCCGTATCATTAAAATGTTAGACATCAGGGAAGACCGCCTGGTAGTGGAAGCTAAAGGCATTTACTCCATCGAAAATTTTCTGATGGCAAGACGGCTGATGTATTGGCAGGTCTATTTGCACAAAACGGCCGTTGCTGCTGAAAAAATGTTGATCAATACCTTGAAGAGAGCTCAATATCTGGCGAAACAACAAACAGAATTATCGACATCTCCTTTCTTGAACTATTTCTTATACAATGAAGTAGGATTATCTTTATTTGAAAATGATCCGTACGCTCTCGACAATTTTGTGATGCTCGACGATAATGATATCTGGTGCGCCCTCAAGATGTGGAATTCTCATTCCGACAAAGTATTGTCAATGTTGAGTAATGCTTTACTGAACAGGAATTTATACAAAATAGAAATCAAATCCGAACCTTTTGATTCCGCTATGCTGAGCCGGAAGCTAGAAGAATATATGAATCGTTTCGATATTCCCGAAGAAGATGCCGTTTTTTTGATTTCTTCCGACGAAATTTCCACGAACATGTACAGTGAAGCGGATGACAGTATTGATATCCTGTTCAAAGATGGAAACATCAAGGACATTGCTGAGGCATCCGATATGCTTAATATTCAGTTACTTTCTAAAAAGGTGAAGAAATATTATTTCTGTTATTTCAGGTAATTCCGAATAAAAATTCCATTAATAATGAGTGTAATACAGAGATAAACTCTATATTTGTCATCGATTATGAACCCTTTGTTGTGTTCTTGTGTTTAATTTCAATATTTACCCGAAATTAATAAAAATATGAAGCGGAGTTTATTTTTCTTTTTTGCTTTTATTTTACTGACACATGACATTTTTTCTCAGAATCAACCGGATACTGCAACAAAAAAAACATCGTGGATTGAACGTTGGCAGGAAAATACAAAACAAAGGGAAAGAGAAGGAAAATTGTTGATTACCCCTTTCGTCGGACCAGGTTACACCCCCGAATTGGGATTTAGTCTTGCCGGCGGAGCGTTGATTTCTTTCAAGACAAATCAATCGGACAGTATATCGCCGCGTTCCTCTGTTCCGGTAAATATCGGATGGAGTACAAAGGGTGCGGTTTTTGCTTCATCTAAGATTTCAAGCTATTGGCTGGAAGACAAACTGAGACTCAATGTCGATGTCTGGTTCAAGAATATGCCCGATAATTATTTTGGAATAGGATATGAAAACGGAAGAAATATTCCCAAAACAGATTCTACTACAGCATATCACAGGACATGGTTTCAAATTAATCCCCAGGTATTCTGGCAATTCAGGAAAGGATATTTTGCAGGCGCCGCTTTGGATTTGAATTATACAAAAGGCAAAGACGCTTGTGAAAAAGTAAGTGAAGAAGCTAATTATATGGTTTATAACGACCGACCGTTTAATGCCGGATTAGGCATTCACGGAATGATAGATACGAGGGATGTCCCTGTAAACGCATGGAGCGGTTCGTTTCTTCTGTTTCAGGCGATGTTTTATGGAAACTATATCGGAGGACAGAACGATTATCAGGTCTATACGATAGATGCCCGGCAATACTTTCAGGTGCATAAACCAGGACAAACACTGGCGTTGCAAATCAAAGGAAGATTCGCAAAAAATGAAGTTCCTTACGGAGAAATGTCCCAATTGGGAACGCCTTTTGATTTAAGAGGTTATCTTTGGGGACAATATAGAGATAAATCAATGGCGTTCGGAATCGCTGAATACCGCCATTCTTTCTACAAAAAAGACGGTAAAAGAAGCATTCACGGACTAGTCGGATGGGTCGGCGCAGGATCTGTCGCTCCGAATGCCGGAGAAATGGAACATTGGTTGCCTAACGCCGGAATAGGCTACCGTATCGAAGTACAACCTCGCATGACATTGCGCCTGGATTACGGAATAGGGAAAGATGTCAGCGGATTTTATTTCAATTTCAATGAAGCTTTTTAATTTTATAAAATTTATAATGCGATGAACACATTAAGTATTAAAACTTATTCCCTGGGATACGCCGACTGGAAATCCTATCTCTTTACATGTCTCTTTGTTATCGGTAACCTGATACTGCCCCAGCTCTGTCACCTGATGCCTCAGGGTGGAATGATTTGGCTTCCCATTTATTTTTTCACGTTGATTGCTGCTTATAAATATGGATGGTACGTGGGATTGCTGACTGCAATTGCTTCTCCTTTGTTGAATCATTGGTTATTCGGTATGCCCGCAACAGAAATGCTTCCCGTCCTACTGATCAAATCTTCTTTGTTGGCAACTTTTGCCGCAATCGCTTCAAAGAAAACAAAAGGAATCTCTTTGCTTGTTTTGACGGCAGTCGTCTTCTCGTACCAAATTGTCGGAACACTGATTGAATGGGCTATTGTCAAAGATTTCCATATTGCATTACAAGACTTTCGCCTGGGAATACCGGGAATCTTGTTTCAGATCATAGGAGGATACTTTTTCTTAAGATTAACGGCTAAATATTAGATATTAGCTAGTTAAGAATTGACGATTAAAATAATTCAACATATTCATATTGTCAACAATTATTATTCTCCATTCTCAAATATTTAATTATGTCTAAGACTTTTGAAGAAGTTTTTGAAAAGTTCAAAGAAATTCAATTCGGAGAAAAGTTCGATTTGATAGTGGCTATTGCTAACGGAGGAATTATTCCGGCTGCTATTTTAAATCAAC
>JAVBSK010000081.1:0-2778 GCA_031556755.1 Bacteroidales bacterium
GGCGGCAGGTATTGCCAACAGAGGATATTTTTATACTCCTCATGTCGTTAAATCAATAGATGAGGGAAAGATTCCGTTGGATTCTGTTTATACACATCCCCGATATACTGGAATACAAAAAAAACATTACGAAACCATTGTGGAAGGAATGGGACTTGCCGTAACGGGAGGAACATGCCGGGGGATATTTATGCCGGATATTGAAGTTTGCGGAAAAACAGGAACCGCTCAAAACCGGGGACGTGACCACTCTGTTTTCATGGGATTTGCTCCCAGGGAAAATCCCAAAGTCGCCATTGCCGTATATGTGGAAAACGGAGGATTCGGAGCTACTTATGCTGTGCCTATAGGAAGATTAATGATGGAAAAATATTTCAAAAGAGAAATTCCGGAATCAAGTAAATCAATAGAAGAAAATATAAAAAGAACAACGATCTTACCTCATGTACTCCAGAAAAACTAATATATTCCAAACACTTGATTGGTCTGTTATAGCCATTTATTTTGTTATGGTCATTTTCGGATGGATCAGTATCTATGGATCAAGCTATGATTTTGACCAAACGGGAATGTTCGACCTCTCTGGTCGTGCAGGTATGCAGATGTTGTGGATCGGTACGTCTGTTGTGTTGGCTTTTGTTATCTTGATGATTGAGTCGGACTGGTACGACATATTCGCTTATTGGATTTACGGATTAATCATCCTGTTACTGATCATTACCATATTTGTCGCTACGGATGTGAAAGGCTCCCGGTCCTGGTTGGTCTTGGGCCCGGTCAGATTGCAACCTGCAGAGTTTGCTAAATTTGCCACTGCATTGACTTTAGCGAAAATATTCAATGGATATAAATTTAAATTATTGACAATAAAGGGATTTTTGACAGTAGTATCTGTTATTGTATTACCGATGTTACTTATTCTGATGCAAAAAGAAACCGGATCTGCATTGGTCTTTCTTGCCTTTTGTATGCTTTTATATCGGGAAGGGATGTCGGGTACTGTTCTGTTATTAGGATTGTCTATGGCACTGTATTTCATTCTGGATGTGAAATATTCGGAAGTTTTTCTGGGAATGACCAATGTCGGAGAATTGATTGTTTCCTGCCTGATTATCATTTTTACGGTAGGCTTTACCTATTTTTATAAAAAAGGGATTAAAGATACCAGGTATCTCTTTATAGGTACATTATCGGTGATTGGAATCGGATGCATTCTGTCTTTTTTCTTTGAATTTGATTTCTCAAAATTGTTGGCTTTCTGTATTTTTCTGATTGTCGGGTATTTATTCTGGCTGGCCAAAAAGTATTGGGCGAGAAATTATTTTCTGATAGGAGTTTTTGCTTTGTTTTCTCTGTCGTTCATGTATTCTGTCGATTATGTTTTCAATCATGTCATGGAGAAACATCAGCAAGTAAGAATAAAAGTATCACTCGGAATATTGGATGATCCTGCTGGTGCAGGCTACAATGTAAATCAATCTAAAATAGCAATCGGATCGGGAGGATTCAACGGAAAAGGATTTCTGAATGGAACACAGACCAAACTGAAATATGTTCCGGAGCAAGATACGGATTTTATTTTCTGTACGGTAGGAGAGGAACAGGGGTTTCTGGGAACGACATTTGTCCTTTTATTATTTGTCGCACTGATTCTACGTATTATCTATTTGGCTGAACGTCAACGAGAGATATTCAACCGTGTATATGGATATGGAGTGGCGGGTATCTTATTTTTTCACTTCGCTATCAACATAGGAATGGTTATCGGCTTGACTCCCGTGATTGGAATACCTCTTCCTTTTTTTAGTTATGGAGGTTCTTCCCTTTGGGGATTCACTATTTTATTGTTTATATTTCTGAGGTTGGACGCCTCCAGGAAAGAACGTCTCTAAATAATCCGTTTTCTCAAAAAAAACAGTATTTTTTCATGTGAAGAATTCTGATTTTTCTCTTGGATAAGAAAGTATGTTTAAAAAGTATGTTAAAAAACATACTTTTTTAAATGTCTTATAATCAATTGTTTGTTTGTGTTTTTTTATTTAAATTGACCTGAAACGTTAAATTTTCAGCAAATATTCTTGTTTTTTAAACTTAAATGTTCGTACTTTGAAAATTGAAACACAATCTCGTAAACATCTTAAAAATAGACCGTGGAAAAGACGTTAATCATAATAAAACCATGTACGATTCAACGAGGTTTAATCGGAGAAATAATTTCCAGATTTGAAAAAAAAGGCCTGATTATTGCAGGCGTAAAAATGATGTGGCTAACCGATAAGATTCTGGATGACCATTATGCACATTTGAAAGAACGACCTTTTTTCAATAGAATCAAGGAGGGAATGAAAGATTGTCCTGTAATTGTAATGTGCTTGATGGGATTAGATGCAGTGAATGTAGTACGGAATATTGTCGGTGCCACAAATGGTCGCTCCGCGCAAGCGGGAACAATTAGGGGAGACTATAGCATAAGTACACAGGAAAATATGGTGCATGCTTCAGACTCTTTGGAAAATGCAAAAATAGAGTTGAACAGATTCTTCGAAGCAGGAGAATTATTTGAGTACGAATCTAAATTTAAGTTGTTATGGAGTTTATACGCTTCTGACGAGTTGTAGGTTCGTTTAAAAAGGTATTAAAGAATGAATCTTAAAACAGGAAAATTTTTATTCATCAGCGCAGTTGGAGTATTTCTTTCTTCAACACTGACTGCAGGACAACCGGCTGATAAAACCAAGGCCGAAGAAATCACGGTGAGAAGAGAACAAAGCAATCAAC
>JAVBSK010000320.1:0-4888 GCA_031556755.1 Bacteroidales bacterium
ATCATATCCCATTCTCCCCAAAGGAATCAGGTATTCTCCTTATTCCATCGAGTCCATTGGAGATTACTTGTATATAGGAACTTCCAGCGGATTTTATCGGAAGAAAAAGGATAATTCCGAAATGGAACGGATCAACTCTAATTTCATCAACAGGGTTGTTTTTTCCGGCAAAGATTCTTCTCTTTTTCTGGCGACCAACAGGGGAGTATATCGCTACTACATTGTTTCCGAAGTAATGGATACAATCAAAAAGTTGGCATATATCAAAAATGAAATCAAAACCATTCATCTTAATCCCAACCAAACGCTTGATATCATTGAGGGAAATACTCATTATCAGTATGATATTGATGCGAATGTTGTGAAAACAATCCGGAATTTTTCATCAGAAGATGTTGATTTGGTCGACTGTATTCATACTGGAAATGATTTGTGGTATATTACCAACCGGAAGATTATCTATCGGAAAGGGAATCAAGAATTTATTCATCCGCACACCGGAAATGTTACCCGTAACAATTCTCTGATGATTCTTGATTTTCTCATGGTCCCCTGTTTGGATAAGTTGTTGTATTTTCCCTTGCACGATATTGTTACCCGGAAGAAGGACGATATTATGGTTGTATCCAACTGGTTGGACAGGTCGGTTTATTTTATCACCCGGGATTTTGAACTTTATTCTTTCAGGGAAGATAAAGGAGCAAAGCGAATCAGAAAAATCAAAGAAATTCCTGAAGAAATCATCCGGATGCAGGTCACCCGGAACCATATCTGGCTATCTTCGTCGAGAAATATCTATCGATTAGATGAAGATGGAGGTAATGCATTGATTGTAAAAGAGATCAAAGATGGACCCTCTATGAATAACCGGAGAGAGGGAATTAACACTTTTTATTGTATAACCGGAGAAGCTGGCAATGAAACAGGATTATATATCGGACTAAGAAACCGTTTGTTGTATGCTCCGGCAGACCGGATACTGGAAAACGCTCCATTCGATACAGTCCGGTTAGAACCCGATTTTGAAATGAATAATGATCTGTTTATTAATAATATACTTCCCAAAGGTGATTCTATTTATATTCTGACACTGAATCAGGGTTTGTACTGTGGTAATCTTCATACTGTCGATCACTTCGAACATGTGACAGATGCCTGCAGCGATTCCATCGGAAATCCGACTTCTTTTGTTGAATCCAAACAAAATGGAGTCAGTCAGTTGATTATTTTAAGCAACCAGGGTATTTTCGAATACAACACCCATACCAAGAAAATAGAAAAACAAATATCATCCGATACTTATCAAATGAAAGCGTTCATTTCAGGTGATGAAAATAATATTTATCTGCTGGGTCATAGGGGTGTACGGAAATATCCGGGGGAAACAGAATTTAAATTCAACGATATTACATTCGAAACCTCCGGAACCTCTCCCAATGTCAATGCTATTGTCTATGCATCCAAAAACGGATTATATAATCTGGATTACAATACTATGAAACTGAATCGGATTCAGTTGGAGAGTAATTCGAATTGGAACGTATTTCTCTTGTCGTTCCTTTTTTTGCTGTTAACGACTGTAATGATACCGGTTTTTATTTATCTGGGAAGAAGAAAAAAAGAAAGAATAGCTTCTGTCAGAATATTACAGGAGCAATCGACTCTCATTCTAACATTGCAACAGCAGTTAGAATCTGTAATTCTTGAGCGAGAGCATTTACAACAACAATTGCTTGAACAGATTTCATCCGAATCAAGTTCTCCTGTCGATTTTTCAACAAATGGTCTACGGAAAATTAAGATTGAATTGAACGGCTTTCTGAATGAGATACATATCAAAGGTCGAACCCAACTCTTGAAAAACAGGTTGGAAGAGTTGTTCGACGAATGTTTCAGGGATAATCCGCTTTTACGTGAGGTGATCAGGATGCCCGAAAAACGCCAGGTAACCATGTTGGCGTTACTGCGTTATTTCAAAAGCAGTGAGGTTAATCAATTGTTACGTTTACATATTGCCGATGCAACCATTGATTCTTGGAGAAGCGCTATCCGGGAAGAATTGAGAGAAGTGTTGAAGAAAGACATTTGCTCATATAGAGAAATAAAACAGATCTTGCTTGAGAATCTGAGCGGAAAGAAATGACTTTAGTTAACGGCTTAACAAGTTACGACTTTGATAGAGTCACTTCCGTAAAACAAGTTTTTTGTGTACTTTTGCAACCTTAAATATAATTATATTCAGCATGTTTTCCGTAGAAGAATTAAGCGTAGAATTTGGAGGGTTTACTCTTTTGGATCATATTTCTTTTGTTGTTGACAAAAAAGATAGGGTTGCATTGGTAGGTAAAAACGGCGCGGGAAAAAGTACGATGCTTAAAATCTTTGCAGGAATCAATACTCCCACGAGAGGCCGGATTTCCATGCCCAAAGATGTAAGTATAGGTTATTTGCCTCAACAGATGAATCTGACGGATGAGCGATCCGTTCTGGAAGAGGCGTCTTTGTCGTTTGAACATATCCGGGAGATGGAGCGAAAGATTGAAGCCTTCAATCTAGAATTAGCTGAAAGAACGGATTATGAATCAGTAGAATATCACAAAATTATAGAAAAAGTAACGTCCCTCAGCGAACAACTGTTGATGGAAAACGCTTCCAATTTCCAGGCTGAAGTGGAACGTACATTGATCGGATTGGGATTCAGCCGGAATGATTTTAATCGCTCCACCGGTGAATTCAGCGGGGGATGGCGCATGAGAATCGAATTGGCGAAGTTGTTGCTGAAACGACCGGATATTTTATTACTTGACGAACCTACCAACCATTTGGATATAGAGTCTATCCAATGGCTTGAGAATTTTCTTTCCACGCGCGCCAATGCTGTTGTCCTGGTCTCCCATGACCGGGCTTTTATTGATAATGTGACTCAAAGGACAATAGAGATTTCTCTCGGAAAGATATATGATTACCGGGTTAATTATTCGAAATACGTAGGACTGAGGAAAGAAAGACGGGAACAACAGTTGCGGGCTTTTGAAAATCAACAGAAACAGATTGAGGACACGGAGGCTTTTATAGAACGGTTCAGGTATAAGGCGACTAAGTCCGTACAGGTACAAAGCCGCATCAAACAGTTGGAGAAGTTAGACCGGATCGAGGTGGATGAAGAAGATAATTCTGCTTTGAGATTGAAATTTCCTCCGGCTCCGCGTTCTGGTTCGTATCCGGTAATCCTTGAAAACCTATCCAAAAGTTATGGGAATCATCTTGTTTTTGAAAATGCGACTTTGACCATCAATCGCGGAGATAAAGTCGCTTTTGTAGGTAAGAACGGGGAAGGAAAATCCACTTTGGTCAAGTGCATCATGGATGAAATCTCATATACCGGAAAGTTACAACTGGGGCATAACGTAAAAATAGGATACTTCGCACAGAATCAGGCGGATATGATGGATGGTAAATTGACCGTTTTCGACACCATCGATCGCGTTGCAGTTGGAGATATCCGGACTAAGATAAGGGATATACTCGGAGCATTCATGTTTGGGGGAGAAGCTTCCGATAAAAAGGTGGAAATCCTTTCCGGAGGAGAGAAAAGTCGCCTGGCGATGATCCGGCTTTTGTTGGAACCGGTCAATTTACTGATTCTGGACGAACCGACCAACCACTTGGATATGCGTTCGAAGGATGTATTGAAAGATGCACTAAAGGAGTTTGACGGGACTCTGATTGTAGTCTCCCACGACCGGGAATTCCTTTCTGGCCTGGTCGATAAAGTGTATGAATTCGGCAATAAACAGATCAAAGAACATCTTGGAGGAATTTATGAATTCCTGGAACGTAAAAAGATTAGTTCTTTGAGTGAGCTGGAAAAGAAAAATGCTGATACTTCTGCTACTAAAACGAGTAACGCAGTTATTCCGGAAAATAAGTTATCGTATGAAGAACGCCGGGAACAACAAAAAGTCTTGCGTCGCATGGAGAAAAATATATCGGAATGCGAAGAAAAAATAGCCTCTCTGGAATCGGAAATCAAAACCTTGGAAGTTATCCTGTCTTCTCCCGAAGGAGCCTCGAATGTCGATTTGTTGCTGAAACACAGTGAACTTCAATCTGGATTGGACAACCTGATGGAACGATGGACGGATTACACGATGGAGTTGGAGAGTCTTAATCTGTTATAAAGCAACCTTCTTATTCGAACCGGATGGTTTTGGCCGGAGAAATTCTTGATACCAGGTAAGACGGACCGAGCAGAATCAATATTGAAGCGATCAAGGTTCCTGCATTCAATAACAAGATATAACCATAGTTAAGTTCGATAGGAACGGCAGGAATATAATAAACTTCCGGATCCAGTTTTACGATGCTGAAATATTTCTGAATATAGCAACAACACAATGCAATCAGGTTCCCCCAAAAGAGACCTCTGGTAATGATAAAAAAAGATATATAGAGAAATATTTTCCGGATGCTGTTATTTGATTGTCCCAACGCTTTCAATATGCCAATCATATTGGCTCTCTCCAGAATAATAATCAACAGACCGGAAATTGTGGTAAATCCGGCAACCAGAATCATCAGAATCAGGATAATGACTACATTCATGTCCAATAAATCCAACCACGAAAAGATCATGGGATTCAGTTGTTTGACAGATCGCGTATAATATGAATTTCCCAACCTGTCTTGTTTGTAACTTAAAAAATGATATATATCCGAGGATATCTGATCGATGTTTTCGTAGTCATCAACCATGATTTCCAATCCGCTTACCAGGTCTTCATCCCAGTTGTTCAACTTTTTGACTTGTTTGATGTCGGCGATGATGAAAAGCTTGTCGTATTCAGAAAAATTGGTTTGATATATTCCTGCAATTTTAAATTTTCTA
>JAVBSK010000190.1:0-9189 GCA_031556755.1 Bacteroidales bacterium
AATTGTTTTTGCCCAAAGGTTCCACATAAGAAATCTGCGCCCTGAAGTTCCCGCCGATGTCATCATTTTCGGAACGTTGATTCAAATAGACAGTATTGGAAAAAACGCCATCCTTGTAATTGTTTGTCCATGACTCGGAATTTTCCTCGGAATAACTGTCATTGTAGGAGCCCCTTGCACTAAGGCTGATGACCCGTCCCGGTTTGGAAAAGCGGTGAGCGAAATCCAAATCCGCGCCGACAGTGTATCCTTCTCCCTCGTTAAAAGCCTTATTCAGTTCGGAAGTGATGGAATCGTTGCTATAATAATCGAAGCGGTTTGCCGTGCTGAGTTCATTGCTTTCACTGTTATTATAACGGATATATGGACGAAAAATAAAAGTATTACTGGTGTCAGGTTTCCAATCGAATCGCATGTTCAGGTTAAAATTATCCGAAATATAATTGTTCCCAGTTTTTGAATCATCCCGGAACGATTCTTTGCTTAACAGGGTCTCGTTAGTCCTCGTGATTGAATTCCTATCCATCCCATTGTATCGTATATCTGTGTTGAGAGATAATTTGGGAGAAAACTCTTTATTCATATTGAACATGAAATTCTGTGATTCCGTAACTCCGGTTCCTCCTCCGCCACCACGTCGCATCCTCATGCCGCCAAACTGATTGGCGCCGAGGTCGGCAGCTCCCATGTTATTGTTGTTATTTGCTCCCAGAATTAATGTGTAGCGATCGTTGTTTTGCATGTGATTGACAAATGCACCGGCCTGGTAACGGGTGTCATTATCTTTTTCTATGTCCATTCCTCCTCCGACCAGAGCATTTCCCATGGTTCCTTGCTTCATTCCCGATTTAATGGTGATATTGATAATTGTTTCTTCTTCTCCATCATCAAATCCCGTCATCCTGGACATTTCTGATTTTTGATCTAATACCTGTAGTTTTTCTACAATACTTGCCGGCAAATTTTTGGAAGCGACCTGAGGGTCATCAGAGAAAAAATCCTTTCCATCCACCTTGAATTTCTTGATTTCTTTTCCGTTGATGGTAATTTTACCATCTTTATCGACTTCTGCTCCCGGCAATTTTTTGATCAGTTCTTCAATGACCGCATTTTCGGTTGTTTTATATGAATCCGCATTGTATTCGACGGTATCTCCTTTCACCGTGATTTCAGGAGCTTTTCCCTCCACTACGGCTTCCGCTAACAAGATATCATCTGAAACCAAAGCTATTTTACCCAGATTGGTCAAGGCCTTATCTCCCGTAATCGTAACCGGAGCGTAATAAGTCTTATATCCTACATATGAAACCTGAAGAACGTATTTGTTTTTGGCAAGTCCTTTGATATTGAATACCCCGTTTTTATCGCTCATTGTTCCGGAGACAAAACTACTGTCTTTGGCATTCAGTATGCTTACCGTTGCCAATTCAACAACAGTTCCAGTAATTTTATCATTAAGGCTACCCGAAATAGAAAATTTTTTTTGTCCGGACACGGAGAGAGAGAATATAAAGCAGAATAAAACAGATACGATAGATTTCATGAATGATTATAATATATGATTTGTTTAAATTAATTTGGTGATTCTAATAGACGTAGGAAATTAAAAAAAGTTTAATTCACACTTTAATTAAAAATAAGAAGTAGTTACGAATTACAGACAATATCAACTCATATTCATAAATGTAACTCCTCTGAATTATTCTCAAATGAGCTGTGATACAATAAACTATTTCTCGAACTGTTTGCAGATGTCTGATATTTTGCGCAACTTTGCGTTTGAGTTGTATGTTGTCAATGCCACTCAAACCTTGTTGCATAAGGATAAATCATGCAAAAATAATATTGAAATATCAGAAACGTGTCGCGAGTTTGGTATGAACTCGTGTTAAATATAAAATGATATACCTATGAGAAATAGTTTCTATGCCGGTGTTGCTTTGTTTATTATTTTCCTTTGTTCTATAGAAACATCATTTGCACAAGATGCTGATAAGGGTAGTACGGAAGCAGAACAAAAAAAGGCCTTGATCGATTTGTTTAATTTCACCAACGGCTCCAATTGGATAGAGAAAAGTAATTGGAATACTAATGCTCCTCTGAAAAACTGGTATGGTGTAAAAACTGATGAATCCGGGAATGTGATAGAGCTATCTCTGCAGTCTAATAATTTATCCGGGGTTCTTCCCGAATCTTTCAAGAACCTGAGTTATCTGGTCAAATTGAATTTTCGTTATAATCTATTGACCGGACTTCCCGAATCTCTGGGGGAGTTAGTTCGTTTGACTATGCTGGATATAGATAATAATTTATTGGCTAAACTTCCCGAATCTTTCGGAAGCCTGAATTCTTTGTCGGAACTGAATCTTGCTAATAACGAATTGACGGTTTTGCCGAAGTCTTTTGGAAACCTGCGTAGCTTGGTGAAGTTGAATCTACAAAATAATCAATTGAAAGAACTTCCCGAATCTTTTGGAAATATAGGCTTGGTCAGGTTGAATCTTCGTAATAACCTGTTGAGTCAATTACCTCTTTCTTTCGGACACTTGATCGGATTGGAAGAAATGGATTTTGGAAATAATCATTTGAAAGACTTACCGGAATCATTTGAAAAACTGGTTGCATTGAAAGAGTTGTATCTTGACAATAATAACCTGGTGCAGCTGCCTGATTTTTTCGGTAACCTGATTAATTTGTCAAGATTGAATCTATATAATAATCAATTGAATCAATTGCCTCATTCTTTTGGAAATTTAAGTAATCTGAAAGAGTTATATCTCGGTACGAATCAGTTGGAACAACTCCCTTCCTCTTTCGTTAACCTGAAAAACCTGACAGTTCTGGGACTCAATGATAATCAACTGTCCGAACTTCCTGAGTTCATCGGAAACCTGGGAAATCTGACAGAATTATATCTCGACAACAATCAATTGAGCCAATTTCCGGAATCGTTAGGAGGATTGGAATCTCTCTCCAGATTGAATGCATATAACAATCAATTGAAAGAATTACCTTCCTCTTTCGGTAAATTGAAACATCTGACCAGGTTGGTTCTCAGGAATAATCAGATAAGCCGTTTGCCGGACTCTTTCGGAGAATTGAGTGGTTTAGTTGAACTGGATTTGGGAGGTAATTCATTGATTCGGTTACCGGAGTCTTTCGGTGGATTGACCAAATTGACAGACCTGGATATTTATAACAACGAGTTGGTTCAACTGCCGGACTCTTTCGGAAATTTAAACGCCTTGATTGGTTTGGGGGCTGACAACAATCAGTTGACACAACTTCCTTCTTCTTTCGGTAATTTAATTAACCTGAGGTATTTATATCTTCGGAATAATAAATTGACTCACCTGCCGCTATCGTTTGGTAATCTGGTGAATCTGGAAGATTTGGACTTTTATAACAATCAGTTGACACAACTTCCTTCTTCTTTCGGTAATCTGAGCAGTTTGAAAAAACTAGGTCTTGATAATAATGTTCTGACTAAACTTCCGTTGTCGTTTGAGAAACTGAATCAATTGACGGAGCTGTCTCTCTCCAATAACAAGTTAAATTTATTACCTGAATATCTGGCCAATTTCAAGAAACTGGATGAATTCTCTGTTGCTGAAAATGAAATTCCGGATGTGTCTTCCCATATAGTCGGGAATATCGGACGAGATGGAAAATCAGGAAGCGGTGAGGCAAAAGTCGCTTGGGAATCCTGGCTCAGTAAAGAGAGAATCAATCCGCAAATTATCAATGGAGAAAATACTTTGATAAAGGTTAAAAACTAACTCCAAATTGACATTTTGTATTTAAAAAATCATCACAGAGTAACACAGAAAAATAAATCTCTGTGCTACTCTGTGAAAAATTCCTTGTTCAAAGAACTACCTTTTGTATCATTGTTCCGTACATCGATTGTACCTGTATTACATAAACTCCGTTCCCCAGACTAACATTCAATTTGCCGGAAGAATTTTGCTTTTCCATGTGCAGTTTTTTTCCGGTGAGGTTCATAATCGTGATTGTTACGGGTTGATGAACGTTATCTTTAAATATAGCATTGTTACGGGTATAAATCCGTACATCATTCTGGAACTCAGATTGAATGCCAGTACCTTGAGTGGTCAAAGTAGAACTGGTAAAAGAGCTGCTTAACTTTCCGTTATCGATAGCCTGTACTCCCCAGTCATAAGTTCCTTCTGGTAATGATACGGTATATGATGTTGCCGTCAGTCCAGTCGAGATATCTACCACTTTCAGGAATCCGGTCGAGATATCGGCAGGCAATATCATCGAAATCTTATTCGAGGAGTTTTCTTTCACATATAAATTGTATTTTAAAGCTGCGGAAGGAGTAATGTCATCCGATGAAGCTTCCCAACTGAAAGTTGCATTTCCGTTGGAGTAAGAGGCAGATAAGCCCAAAGGTGTTGTTGGAGCTGTATTCGGAGCAATTCCCTGTCCTCCGTCGTTTTTCCAGATTTCCGCTACCGAACCGCCGCCATCACCATCCCGGTAGCCGCAAATGAAGACATCAGGAAATCCGTCTTTATTATAATCGGCGACTGCAACCGCACCGGTACGCACCGGTTTGATTGCGGAAATATAGGGATAAAATACTCCGGTTCCATCATTGATGTATATCCATGTTTTTCCGTTGCTGGTCGTTCCGCTGCCATTCATCACCAGATCCAGGTAGCCATCATTGTTCATATCCGCCCAATCGGTTCCACTCAGGTTAAGTGTTTCTATATTAATCTCAGACGGTTGCATCATCCGAAAGTTTCCATTGCCTTGGTTTATATAGATTTTTGCTTGGTTGATGTCCTGATTCACTTCGGCACGGTGTTTGCCGGTAATGAAGAAATCCTGTAATCCGTCGTGATTCACATCCGCCCAGGAACATTGTCCCAGAAAAGTACCCCAATCATCAGAGCCGAAGTTCAGTTTGTCATACCTGCCGTTTCCTTCGTTGTGATATACCCTGAAACCTCCTTTTTCCGTAGAATCGCTTCCAAAAGGATCTCCATAACCGGTCGACAGGATGTCCAGTCGGCCATCATTGTCCATATCGGTGAAAGCCACACATCCTGAACTGAAAGGGCGAAGCGTTCCATTGTTATAAACGGCCTGTTGTTTAATGAAACGGCCGCTTCCCGCTTCATTTTTATAAAGATCTGTCCGGCGTTCTCCACTCCGGTTCTGCCCTGTTATCAACAAATCTGCATAACCATCATTATTATAGTCTCCCACAGTCAGATAACGATAACATTTTTCTGATTCGTTGAATATATTGTCGAAGCCGGTATCGCTTACTTCTGTGAATGTGTAGTTTCCTGCTTCTCCGCTGTTTTTATACAATCTGGTATAGGCATTGGCTTTATTTCCTCCGTTGGCTCCCGCAATAATCAGATCTAAATTTCCGTCATTGTCATAGTCGATCCAGGCGCAGGAAGATTCGCGGATTCCACTGATTCCGGTGTTGACTTCGATAAATCCGCCGTTGCCGTTATTTTTATACAATATAGCTTGTTCTGTCCAACTTGCATTGATGTTGCTGCCTGTATAGAACAAATCAAGATGACCGTCATTGTTATAATCTCCCCAGATACCCGATCCATTGGAATTTCGTTTCAGTCCGTTTTCTTCGGAAATATTTGTAAATGTTGGAGCCGGATTCATTTTCGGACTCAACGTGTTTTCAGATAAAAACATCTCTCCAAAAGTATTGATGTCATACCGTGCATCGCTTTTCGAGGGATTTTCATTCCAGGAGAGCATACTTTTTGTTCCCGGAGGAGATGCTCCCGGAGTGTCTCCGTCATAGCTTTCTATATTAAACCCAATTATATGGGGTATTCCGTTTATGGTTCCTAAGGCTGTTTCTGTCGGGATGATAGTAGAAAAGGGCACGAAAAAATCGAATTCGTAACCGTCGTTTGTCAGGTGATGGACGACTTGTTGTCCTTTATCTCCCGTTAATGAAGGCCATGTATCATAATTACTCCCGTCTCCGAAAACTTCCCAGCGTTTCATCATTCCATCTTTCACTTTCTCGTCGTCCCCCACAATGACATAAGCCAAAGTAGAACGACTCTGCGGATATACATCGCCTATGGGTTTATTGTCCGGTCTATTGTACGTGTTGCCGATTTCTGTATCTTTGACGCCGGTCGGATTAAAGAAAAGGCGGAAAAGGTCATATTTGCTTTCGGAAGAATTATTTCCCCTTTCGGCAATCACATCATCCGTTCGTTTTCCATGGATATAAATCCCCTGGTCTGTCCAAAAAGCCTTGAAAGACGCTCCGTGATCCTGAGCGGGAGGCGTTTCGGCGAGCGTTCCGCTGATATAATTAGTCAATTGAACGGCTTCTATCTGGGACCAGATCGGATCGCTTCCTTTTCCGTCCATTACCGGACTATATCCTTGTGGCGCTTTTTGGATCGTTAAACCTCTTGAACCGCGTAATCCTTTTCTACGGAGATATTCAATCAGTTCTTTCGGACGGTCAGTCTGGATAATGCTGGCTTTCTGATTCAATATCCATCCCCAGTTTGCATCAGGATTACTCATGGCTTTCTCATCTTCATGGCCGCCGCACAGACTTTCCCATAAGGAGTTGACCCACACACGGCTTCCTGATATCACTATATTCTGAGTAAAAGCCAGAGGAGAAAAAGTCAATCCTTTGAATGAAACTTCATAGGCGTAAGGTTTGAAATCAGTCATAAATGAATTGATAAAATCAGTTGCTCCGGCATTTTCCAGATCCACTACAGGCATATAAACCAATTGCTTGTTGGAACCCAACATGCCTTGAACAGCAGCTACGGTAGCGTTTCCTTTAAGCACTACATGGTCTTCAGTTTCTGTTTCCCGTATGATCGGAATGATTTGCGCCAATACGTCTCCTCCTTTATCTATATTAACCAAGACTTTTCCTTTGCAAGCCAGTAAGGCCTCTTTTAAGGTCGGAATTGTATAGTCGGAAATTTTTCCATCGCTGTAACGAAGGCGGAATTGTTTCAATTCGCTTACAGTATAGCCGGATATATTTCCGGTACCATTGGTTGTTCGATCAATATTTCCGTCGTGCATCAATACAAAATCTCCGTCTTTGGTTTTCTGTATGTCAATTTCTACCATATCTACACCCATTGCGGCCGCCTTTTCAATAGCCGGAACGGAATTTTCCGGAGCATTTCTCCAATCTCCACGATGTGCTACGACAAATACATAATCAGAAGTCGGATTTTTCAGGTTTTTCAACAGTGTTTCAATTCGTCTAGCCGCAGTTTTTACTGAAATTTCAGATGCACCTACCGATGTTTGGATTGCTGGACGGGAAAAACCTCGTTGGTCTTTGGCTACGTCAGCCGGAATAGAATAGGATGCTTTGAATGTTTCCAGTTCAGCTAAATCAGGAAGAAAAAAAGATTGAGCCAAAGACAGTGTTTTCGGATAGCCTCCATTTTCAGACAAAATATTGGAACCAAATACGTCAGTAAAATATTTTCCGATGGAATCGGTAGCCGCTTTTGTAAAACTTCCGTTTCCTCCGACCGAACCGATTACATTGTTTCCGTCAGAAGTTATTTTTTTATCACTTCCGTTAACGAATACATTCGGTGTTTTATCCGGATAACCGGTGATGATACTGTTGATAATACGCATCTGATTAACCGATTCGCAACGCAGGTCTTGTCCGTTATCGGTGTTGGAACAAGTATTATTCGCTATTGTAGATGAAACAATGTATACCGGAGCGGCGCTATTGATCGCGGCTCCTCCTCTTCCGGCCGTATTGTTGACAATGGTTGTATTGATACAATAGAGCGGATTGTTATTTCCGGAAACTTGTATGGCTCCGCCCCATTCGGAAATCAGGTTATTATTTTTCAACAGACAAGACTCTAGAATCAGGGTAGAACCAGCCGTACCGTTTTGTGTCCGGATACCGGCTCCCCGATTATGCGCTTCGTTTTCGGAGATAATAGTCCGGTAACAATATACTTTTGCTCCCAACACATACATTCCTCCGGCGGATGCTTCCGACTTGTTATTTTTGATTGTGCAGAAATGAAGTTCGAGATCCGAACCTTCTTTTACATTGATTCCCGCAGGTTGGGCGTTTTGATTATTTCCAACATTTACCCGGTAACCTCCTGTAATTGTAATCCCTTTCAGGATAACCTTTTTATTGGTAGCCACTTCCAAGATTTTATCCGTATTGGCATTGGTCAGTTTATTGTCTTTATTAATATCTCCATTGAATGCTGTTACATAAGGGGATGGAAAAGATATTTCGGTTGAGTTTCCGGTTATTTCGGGAGTAAAACCGCCAACAATTGTAATTCCTTTTGTAATGTTAAAGAAAGCCGTTCGTTCGGTTCCCGGATAATAATTTCCGGCCGCCATGTAAACCGCATCTCCATCCTGTATTCCGTCAGATAGTTTGATAATAAAATTTTCGGGCGATAATGCATCTTCCCAGGAAGAACCCGTTCCACTTCCATCTATTTTTACAAACCAATTGGCTGCAGATAAAGAATGAAGCATCAAAATCATCCCGAATAACAAGACTGATTTTGTTTTTAAATAATGTTTTTTCATTGGCAATGAATTTTAATTATAAATATATAGACTACAAATGAAATATGATTCCTCCTTTTCATTTCAGTTGATTTCTTTTATTTTGAAAGGAATCTTGCATTTTCTTCTAAATATCTATATATCTCGTTGTAAATAAATAGATTAATATATATTATGGCTTTTAAAATAAGATTCAATCCGAATGCAGGATACATCTATGAAATCAGGTATAAAATAAAAATGTATCTTTGCGAAACTGATAATAAATTTTAGCATGAAGCGCTTTCTTTTATTGTGCTTACATTTATTTTTTCTGATTTTAGTTTGTTCCTGTCAACAAGAGCCGGAATTGGAAGCGCATGAAATACCTTTCAATGCCAATATTCGCTGTATCAAACATTCTATAGATAAGAATTGTATACTGATTGGTATGGAAAACGGACTCATTGTCAGGAAAGATCTAGTCAATGATGTGTCCGATACTATTCATGCTGGTAGCCGGGTTTATGATATTGTGGAACAAGCGGTGAACGATTCTGTCTCCAGGTACTGGGTAGGTGTACGTAATATGGGTTTGTTGGAGATCGAGTATAATTTCAAGAA
>JAVBSK010000128.1:0-7938 GCA_031556755.1 Bacteroidales bacterium
TATATAGGAAAACACGAAAGCATTGCTCAGTTTGATAATATCCGCGATAGAGTGGTGATTATCAATGGAGTTTCCAAAGGATACGCCATGACAGGATGGAGAATCGGTTGGATTGCCGCTCCGCAGTGGATCGCTTCCGCCTGTAATAAATTGCAAGGTCAATATACCTCTGGTCCTAATTCTGTCGCTCAGAAAGCCGCGGAAGTTGCTTACACGGGAGATCAATCTTGTGTGGATACCATGCGTACGGCTTTTGAACGTCGCCGAAACCTTATGGTGCAATTGGCGAAAGAAATTCCAGGACTGAAAGTAAATAATCCACAGGGTGCTTTTTATCTCTTCCCCGAGTGTAGTGAATATATCGGAAAATCTTTCGATGGAAAGAAAATTGAAAATTCCGGTGACCTGGCGATGTTTCTACTGGAAGAAGGACATGTTGCCTGTGTAGGAGGAGCTGCTTTCGGCGCTCCTGATTGTATCCGCTTCTCATATGCAACATCGGATGAAAATCTGGTTGAAGCGATGAAGAGAGTCAAAAACGCGCTATTGAAATTGAAATAAAAGAAAACCTGATGATCTGATGATGATCCGGAGGTTTGTCAAAACGAAAAAGAAATACACAAACTATTATTAAAGGGAAACAGAATATGGAAAAGATTATTATTTTTTTGAAAGAAAATCTGGTCACGACTTTGGCCACCTCTTTCAATAATATGCCTCGGGCATCTGTTATGGAGTATGGAATAGTAGGTGACGCGATTATCTTTGCAACATCTCCTCATTCTATTAAGGCCAGGAACCTGGAAAGTAATCCGCGCATCAGTATGTCTGTTTATAATATGCCGGAATTTGTAACGATTGACGGAGTGGTTGAGGAACCTACCGGAGAAGAAATCTCGGGATATAATGTGATTTTATTTGAAAGGCATCCTGATTTCAAAGAAATGGAAGAAGAGGGTAAATTGGAACCATTTAAATATTTCAAAATTAAGCCCGAAACAATTTATTATAACGATTATTCAGAAGGAAATCCTACGGAAATTATTAAGCTTTGAAATGCTTAACCCATAAGGAGTCTATTGAATTGGTGATAAAATACATCCCTTAGATAAAATGCCAATATGCCTTCGATTCTCTTTTTGGAGGTACGTTGGCTTTTTATATATTGAGAATAAATAAATATACAGATGAAAACATTAGAAAGAATTGTAGCTGAAAAATTATTGAAAATCAAAGCTGTAAAATTACAGCCTGCAAATCCCTTTATTTGGGCATCAGGATGGAAATCTCCTATTTATTGCGATAATAGAAAAACGCTATCATATCCATCTATCCGAAATTTCATTAAACTGGAATTATCCCGTATCATATCCGAAAAGTATGAAAATGTGACGGCCATTGCAGGAGTTGCTACTGGTGCGATCGCTCAGGGTGCTTTAGTTGCCGCCGAATTGAACCTGCCTTTTGTGTATGTTCGTTCCACTCCGAAAGATCACGGCTTGGAAAACCTGATAGAGGGAGACCTGAAACCTGGTTCCAAAGTGGTGATTATCGAAGATCTGATCTCTACCGGAGGAAGTAGTCTGAAAGCCGTTGAAGCTGTCCGTCAGGCTGGTTGCGATGTGTTGGGAATGATTGCGATCTTTACTTATGGATTCCCCGTATCGGCTCAAAAATTTGAAGAAGTCAAAGTTGAATTGACAACGCTTTGCAACTACGACGCCGTATTACAGGTTGCACTCAAAACAGATTATATCGATGAATCTCAGATAGCTATATTGCAGGACTGGAGGAAAGACCCTGCCAGATGGAATCCCTGATTTCGTCCTTTTTTTACAATACATAACTAGTAATTATTTATTATGACCGAATTTGTAAGCGAAGTAAAAACAATACCTTATGGAGAGGAAGCCATATTCAGTACGTTGTCGGATCTGAATAATCTTGAAAAAGTAAAAGATAAAATTCCTCAGGAAAAAATCAATGAAGTTGCATTTGACAGAGATTCTTGTTCGTTTTCTGTCAACCCGATAGGAAAAGTAAAATTTTCAATTATTGAAAGAGAGCCATTCAAGACAATTAAATTCAAAGCGGATGATTCTCCCATTGGAATCACTATGTGGGTTCAGTTGAAGCAAGTGACGGACAATGAAACCAAAATGAAGATGACGGTAAAAGCAGATCTGAATCCTTTTATCAAACCGATGGTTTCTAAACCGCTTCAGGACGGGATTAATAAAATAGCTGACATCCTGGCCCTTGTTCCGTACGACAAATGATTGTTTGCTGAATGCTGAAAAAAAGATAACTATGTCTTCTCAGAAACTTTGGGAAAAATCCGTTCCCGTCAACGAAAAAATAGAACGCTTCACGGTTGGAAAAGATCGTGACATGGACTTGTACCTGGCCGGATATGATGTGTTGGGTTCTATGGCTCACATTAGGATGCTTGAGAGTATCGGTTTGATTACGCCGGAAGAACTTCAAATCCTTTTAAAAGAACTTCACACCATATACGCGATTGTTGAATCCGGAGCTTTTGAGATAGAAGAAGGAGTTGAGGATGTTCATTCCCAGGTGGAATTGATGTTGACCCGTAAGCTGGGCGATGTAGGGAAGAAAATACACAGTGGCCGTTCCCGTAACGATCAGGTTTTAGTGGATGTGAAACTTTTTACCAGAGATGCGATTCGAAGTATTGTGGAGAAAGTAGTCAGACTAATCAATACCTTACTTGCTCAAAGCGAACGTTATAAAGACATCCTTTTGCCTGGATATACGCATTTGCAAGTGGCTATGCCTTCTTCTTTCGGACTTTGGTTTGCAGCTTATGCGGAAAGTCTTGTCGATGATTTGCAGATGTTATTGGCGGCATACAAGGTATGCAACAAGAATCCGTTAGGTTCGGCGGCCGGTTATGGCTCTTCTTTTCCTTTGAATCGCAGGATGACAACAGACTTGTTGGGTTTTGAGGATTTGAACTATAATGTGGTTTACGCCCAAATGGGCAGGGGAAAGATGGAGCGTACGGTCAGTTACGCCTTGGCCGGTATTGCAGCTACCCTCTCGAAGCTCGCTTTTGATGTATGCATGTACAATAGTCAGAACTTCGGCTTTATCAGGTTGCCGGATCAATTCACTACCGGATCAAGCATTATGCCTCACAAAAAAAATCCGGATGTATTTGAACTGACACGTTCCAAATGTAATAAAATCCAGGCAATTCCCCAGCAAATTGTTTTGATTACCAATAACCTGCCTTCGGGATATTTTCGGGACTTGCAAATCATCAAAGAAATATTCTTTCCAGTATTCGGGGAACTTTCCGACTGTATTGATATGGTGGATTTAATGATGCAACACCTTGAAGTCAATAACCAGATTCTGGATGACGATAAATATGCATTACTTTTCAGTGTGGATAAAGTAAATGAACTGGTATTACAGGGAGTTCCTTTTCGGGATGCATATAAACAAGTCGGCTTGTCTGTTGAGGCAGGGACATTTGTCGCAGATAAAACAGCCCGGCATACACATGAAGGAAGTATAGGCAATCTCTGTAATGAAAAAATCAACGTAATGATGCAAAATATCCTTTCGGAATTTAATTTTGAAAAAGCAGAATCTGCCGTAACCCTTTTACTGTCTAAGTCTTAATCAGTTCCTTTGCTTTTTCCAGGGCTTCGTTGATATTACCGCAAATATTTTCATGTCCTATTTTGTCCGCAAATCCTGTTTTCAATAGCATGGATTTAATGTTATCGTTGACTCCTGAAAGTACCAATTGAATGCCCGCCTTGTGGGATAGCCTGTACAAACTTTCCAGGTTATGAAGTCCTGTTGAATCCATGAACGGAACTTTGCGCATACGTATGATACGTACCTGAGGACTTTCATTCCCTATTTGTTTCATACTTTCATCGAATTTATTGGCAATGCCAAAGAAGAAAGGTCCGTCTATTTCATACACTTCCACCCCTTTCGGTAAGACCAGTTTATCTTCACTTGAGTCTTTTCCACTTTCCGATGACAGATCCAGCTCATCTTTGATAATGTTGATTTGAGTCGATTCGGTAACCCGTCTCATGAATAAAAGCATGGCAATCAATAATCCGATTTCTATTGCGATTGTCAGATCCAGGATCACTGTTAAAAAGAAAGTGACCAACAGCACGATGACGTCTGATTTCGGATTTTTCATAATTGACCTGAAAGTTCTCCATTCGCTCATGTTATAGGAAACAATGATCAATACACCCGCCAGGCAAGCCATTGGAATGTGCTTGGTTAAAGGACCTAAAAAAAGCAGAATCAACAGCAATACAATAGCGTGTATAATACCGGCTACCGGAGTGCGTCCTCCGTTGTTGATGTTGGTCATTGTCCGGGCAATCGCTCCCGTAGCGGGAATTCCTCCAAACATGGGAGTTATGATATTGGCGACACCTTGAGCTACTAGTTCGGTGTTGGAGTCATGTTTGTCTCCGGTAACACCATCTGCGACCGTAGCGGAAAGCAGGGATTCTATTGCTCCCAGGATGGCGATGGTAAATGCAGCGGGAAATAATAGATTAATCGTCTCTAAATTAATGGGAATAGTAGTGGGTTTGGGAAGAGACGCATTGATTAGAAAGCGATCTCCGATTGTTTCTATTCCCGAAATCTGGAAATAATTCCGGAGTACATAAACCACAACGGTCATGACGATGATTGCAATCAGCGAACCCGGGATTTTTTTGATGAATTTAGGTGAATATATAATAATGATAATGCTCAAAGCGCCTATCAGTAAAGCCCATGGATTGATAGTGGTAATTGCTTTTCCGTAAGCAATCCATTTGGAAATAAAGTCGGCAGGAACGCTACTCATTTGCAGCCCGAAAAGGTCTTTCATCTGTGTGGTAAAGATTGTCAAAGCAATACCGCTGGTAAATCCGACAATGATGGGGTAGGGCATAAATTTGATAATTGTACCTAGCTTCAAAAAGCCCATCAGCATCAGCATAATTCCCGCCAGCACAGTGGCGATTGCCAATCCTTCTACACCGAACTGCTGTATGATTCCATATACAATGATGATGAAAGCTCCGGTTGGACCTCCGATTTGTACGGAACTTCCTCCCAGGAAAGAAATGATGAATCCTGCAATGATGGCAGTTATTAATCCTTTTTCCGGACTCACTCCGGATGCGATACCAAAAGCGATTGCCAGAGGCAAGGCGACGATGCCCACAATGATACCGGACATCAGATCAGACATGAACTTTTCTTTGGAATAATTTTGGAGAGTCTTAAAAAAAACAGGTTTGAAATTCACGTGCATTTTCAATTCTGAGAGATTCATCTGAAGATTGAATTTAAAAAGACTGTTGAAAAAGTGTTTATTGTATCTTTTTTAACAGCTTCTGAGTATGATATGATAATTTGGTGGAGTTGGAGGGATTCGAACCCTCGTCCAAACGAGGAATTAATCTGCTTTCTACATGCTTATCTTCGCCTTGATTTTCGACCCGACGCAAGACCGAAGCCACCAACGTCAGGCTTATTCCCTTTATTTTGCCTGAAAGCCGGGATCTCTTTCAAACTATCTCCGATATTGCTGTACCACCGTTTCGGATTGCTTCGAAGCCAGAGCTTCCGGGTGATATCTCGTCCAAACACCTGGTGTAAGGATTAAGCTATAAATCTACTATACTTCGATTAAGCAGCGAGAGCGTAATTATTTTCGCCAGTTAATTGTTATCATCCGAGATTATAGTGCCGGACAACGACGCACCGCATGCTTCCAAACCACTTCTACCCGCTGTCAAAACCGGTCAACCCCATGATTTGGAGTACAAAGGTACAAAAATTAAGATGAAAGATTAAATATTTGTATTAATTTTTATTCTGGCTTGAATTTCCCAGGTTCTGATCCTGTCTTTGTAGCTGTTGAATCCGTTCATTTTTTCAAGTCCTGCCGATGCGTCTGAATTTCCTTCCCAGCGGCGGCATAGGTATAAAACATCATAAATCCGTCCAATCTGATATTTCCTGGAAATTCTCAGTCCGATGGCATAGTCCTCTCCGTAGCTTGTATTGGGGAGGTTTAATTTTCGCAACAAGGGCGTGTAGAAAGCTCTCGGAGCGCCTAATCCGTTTATTCGTAATGCATTGTTTCTTCCGTTTTCCAGAGTCCATTCCTTGTGGTCAATGATCCCCGGAGGGATGGTTTCCAGCTTGAAATTAACCATTTTGTATGTGCCTACCACCATTGCGCACTGTTGTTGATAGAAGGCGTTGACTACGAGTGCCAGGGTGTTGGGTGAAGCGTATAAATCGTCGCTGTCCAATTGGACGGCAAACTTTCCGCATAGGGGATGGTGAATGGCGAAGTTCCAGCAGCCGCCGATATTTAAATCCGTTCCGGAGGGAATCAGATGGAGGACTCTTCTGTCGGAAGCATATTTCCGGATGATATCCGAAGTGCCGTCTGTAGAATGGTTGTCGATAATGATCAGGTTGTAAGGAAATGTTGTTTCTTGTTGTAATACAGATAAAATGGCATCTTCGATGGTATTGACTCGATTACGAACCGGGATGATGACCGATGCTTCGAAATCGAAATCAGATTCTTCAAAATTGACCTGTTTGAATTCCGGATTCAGATAGGCTCTGATGGATTTCAGGTGTTCCGTACAGGCTTTCTCCATTTCTATCTGGACTTCTCTGTTTTTGGGATTGACATAAGCGAATTGTTTTTCTTCCGAAGATATTGTCTGGGTTTCCGAGACAGTATACAGATATTCGTTCAGATGTACAATCGGATGATTTTCAGATATTCTCAGCCTTAAGTCGTAGAGTCCGGCAAAAGAATAAATGCCATTTGTCGTTTGAATGATTTCTTTGATTACCTGGGTTTTGAAGAAGTATACATGTCCGAAATCAAAGTCATCACGTAAACTGCCTTGTTGATAGTCTATTAATGGATGCTTTTGTCTGTTCCCGTTTTTAATTTCATAATAATCTGCATATAGCAAACCGGCTCCACTATCAATTGCGATTTGTTCCATTCTTTCTAATGAGAAAGTGGAAAAACTCACCGGAGTTTTTCCTGTGTAAAGTAAGATGTACTCCGTCATAGAGCGATTGGCAATGCATTGAATAATAGCATCGGACATCACGTTGTCTATCATACTTATTTCAATGATCTCGTGAAAATATACCGATTGTTTGGAATCCAATAATTGCTTGTCGGGAAGAAAGCAGGTTATTTGTTTCATGCGGAAATTTCTGAATGAGAATGTTTTTTATCACTACAAATATACACTATTATTTTATTCAATTCTCAATCGGCACATAATCTCACTGGTCTATTTTGATTAAATGTGTTTAAATTGAAATAAATATTAAAAAATGTTAAAATTTAAAATTGATTTTGTTTGGTATAATAGTTTGATTCTTATGTATTTATTGAATATTCCAAGATTCAATGTGTTTTTATAACGTTTTGTGCAAAAAATGGAGAGTAAAAATTTGTTTTAAAGTTTAAAAAACTTATATTTGCATCGTACAATAACAAATTGAAAGTAAAAAGAGAATTGATTCATAATCCCATTTTCTTTTAATAAAGATAATTAAGATCAGTATCTTAAGTTTTTTTGTCCCCGGTTTTGTAACGTGGCTTGTGGTAAGTAGCTTCCAGAATTTTTTATTATTAGTGTGTGTGTATCTTGGGGGAACTGAAATTAGAATATCTTTATAAGGAGAGTGGGATTTTTATTAGAACAAACTCATTTTCTACAGACTTATTGAAGTGATAGACCAGCAAAATAAAAAACTGATGATTGTTTTATTAATCACCAGTTTTTAAAATTAACTGAATATGTCCGATTCGTTTAATTGAAATTTGCAAGATTTCTCGTTCTAACAATAATATTCCAAAATTACTTTTTCTTC
>JAVBSK010000401.1:0-2861 GCA_031556755.1 Bacteroidales bacterium
AGGAACCCAATTTCGGAAGAAACTTCCTCTCTCCCGTAGAACCGGCGGAAGAAGCCTACCAAAGTATCATCCAATCGGCAGGATATAACTTGCACCGGGATGAAGCCGACCTCCGGATGATCAAACAACTGCAATCACTGGGAAAAACAGGCGTAATCATCAAAACGGAAGAAGAAGTAGGCGGACAACCTAAAGTCAAAGGAGGAAAAGCGCCTAAAGATTCCGACGGTGACGGAATGCCCGATAATTGGGAAAAGAAACACAAACTGAATCCCAAAGATGCTTCCGACGCTTCCCTCCATTCTTTATGCAAGGAATATACCAATATAGAAATCTATATCAATCAATTGGTTCATTGAGTTGGCATATTATCCTATTGGCACATCCGTAATTCGTAATTCGTAATTTGTAACAAACATGAATCAATCCTTTTTAATTTTATTCTTTGGAACTATAATGCTCTCTTTTCCGGCGATGGCTGAAGAAGGGAAGCTGTCCCTGGAATTAAAAAGAAGTGAAACACTGCACTATACTAACCTGGTGAACGATTATTTCATGCGTACTTATCCCGACGTGGGAGACAAATCTTACGTCGGAGGAAAAGAACGGGACAGTAAGATCTGGACACGGGGCGTATATTACGAAGGACTGATGGCGTTTTATCGCCAATATCCTCAGGAAAAATGCCTGAAATACGCCGTTGATTGGGGAAATTTTCACAATTGGATTTCTTCCGGATCCGGGTCTGCCGCCCGTCACGCCGATTTTCAATGTTGCGGACAAGCCTACCTGGATCTCTACAACATCAAGAACGATGCCGTCAGAAAAACCCATATCAAATCCCGCATCGACGATATGGTGGCTTCTTCTACCATCAACGACTGGTACTGGATCGATGCCATACAAATGGCGATGCCTATTTTCGCCCAACTGGGAACAATAGAAAAAAATGATAAATATTTCAAGAGGATGTACGAAATGTACATGTTCACCCGGAATTCCCACGGAGGAAGCGGTAAATCAGGGGGCTCTCCCCTATTCAATACGAAAGACGGTTTGTGGTGGAGGGATTATCAATACGATCCTCCCTATGTAGATAAAAAGGAGAAAGACAAACCTTGCTACTGGTCCAGGGGAAACGGTTGGGTATACGCCGCTTTAGCCCGTATATTGTATTACGCTCCCGACACGGTTTATCAAAGAAAACAATACCTCGATGATTTCAAAGCAATGTCGGAAGCCTTATTGAATTGTCAGCGGGAAGATGGCTTCTGGGGAGTCAGTTTAGTCGCTCTTTCCAATACGGGACATGCGGATTCTCCCGGACCCGAAACTTCCGGCACATCCCTATTTGTCGCCGGAATGGCATATGGTATCAATGAAGGAATCTTAGACCGGACAAGCTATCTCCCCTGTGTTATCAAGGCATGGAAAGCCCTGTGTCAGGTTGCCGTCAATAAAGAAACCGGTTTTCTGGGCTATGTGCAGGGAGCGGGAGCCTGTCCGGAGGATGGTCAACCTGTTTTATTCACTAAAGCGCCTGACTTTGAAGATTTCGGAATCGGCTGTTTCCTGCTCGCTGCAGCAGAGATGTATCGCATGGGAGACATTGACGAAACAGGTGCATCTCTCACTGAAAATAAATGGGACAACAATACATTCGCCTGTTATATTTCCGGAAACGAACTGACAATCAAACTCAAACAGAAGAACAAAGACTTCGTCAGGATTTGCATATACGATGTAAAAGGAAAACTCATACAACAAATACATAACGGAGAATTGGTTCCGGGAGCATACACTTTTAATGAAATACTTCCCAAAATATCGGGAATCTATTTGTGTACTTTAAATACGAGTCAATCGAATACTTCCAGAAAAATATCGGTAATTTACCGGTAAGTATCAAAAATCAATGCACCATAGAGTGTGCAGATATTTCATAAAATAATTTGTAATTTCGACGGCTCTATCCGTATCTGAAAAAACGGTTTGAAAATTTATATGGAAAATATTTTAATATGAAACAGAGCATGTAAATCAATTATTTACGTCACAAAGTGATGATAATTTATTTGCATGCGGCGTTCCATACACCTTGATAAAAAATATAAAATTATCGTATGAAACTGATGAAATACTTTTTTTCCGGCATCGGAATGTTTATTTTCTTATCCTATTTCCTCTCTCCCGTTTACGGAACGGAATACTGGCAGAACAAAGAAAGGGAGTTACGATATAAACCGGAAGGAAAAGAGTTTGTCATCACAAACGGTAAAATCAAATACAACAGGGCTTTGTATGGAAATAATTCCGCATTTCGACTCGAAACGGGAGACGTTCCCGAATTTGCCATGTATTTGTCCGGAATTGGAGGAAACATTCATTTCGGATTAATCAATGATTCTTCCTCCATCTGGTTGAACGATTGTAACTTCATTGAATCCCGCTACCTGCCGGGGAAAAGAAGTTATCTGATCAGAGATCCATTCATTGGGACAGGCCGGATTGAAATCAAAGCGCTGGCTTTGTATGAAGCAGATGGTTTTATCCTGGAAATCAATTGTGAAAACATACCAGCCAATATCAGTTTAAGTTGGGTCTACGGAGGAGTGACAGGAAAGAACCTTTCCCGCCACGGAGATTTGAACGCTGATCCGGCCGATTGCTTCGATTTAAAACCCGGAAATTGTACTGGAAATATATATCAATTATCAAGAAACGCTTTCAAACTGAATTTCGCACAGAACCAAACGAATCCCGAGGGCAGGAAAATTTACGGGATATTCCCTGAAAAATCCATCCTGAAAATAGCCGATGCATCCCAGCAACAAACGCCGGTCAAAGCGTTTGAATCAAAC
>JAVBSK010000086.1:0-6383 GCA_031556755.1 Bacteroidales bacterium
ATATGATACCATGAAGAAAAATTTACTTGTCTGTTTCTTTTTATTATTGATGTCCTCGTTGGAGCTTGTCCCTTCTTCTGATTTATTTGCCGCGGAAGGATTTGTCCGTGCATCAGGAAAAAAAATACTCGACATCCATGGAAATAATTTAATACTCAGGGGAATCGGTACCGGCAACTGGGTATTACAGGAAGGTTATATGATGGAATCTTCAGCTGTTGCCGGAACTCAGTGGCAATTCCGGAATAAACTTGTTCAAACAATCGGAGAAGAAAAAACCAGTCAATTTTATGAAAAATGGTGGGACTGCCATTTTCGTAGAGTAGACGTGGATTCTATGGCTGTCTGGGGATTCAACTGTGTACGTGTCGCCATGCACTATAAACAATTTACTTTACCGGTAGAAGAAGAACCCATAGCTGGAAAACAAACCTGGTTGGAAGCAGGTTTTGTCCGTATGGACAGTCTGTTACAATGGTGTGCGGACAATCAGATGTATCTGATTCTGGATATGCATGGCGCTCCCGGAGGCCAGGGAAAAGATGCGAATATTTCGGACTACGATTCTTCCAAATCCTCATTGTGGGAGAGCGAAGCGAATAAACAAAAATTAGTCGATTTGTGGGTGAAGTTAGCGGAAAGATATGCCGACAGTCCCTGGATAGGCGGTTATGACCTGATCAACGAACCTAACTGGGAGCTGCCGAACGCCAACAAAGATTTGTGGGATTTATTCAAAAGGTTAACCCAAGCCGTCAGGGTAGTGGATAAAAACCACCTGATATTTCTAGCCGGTAACTCTTGGGGAAATGATTATAACGGACTTCCGGCTTTGTGGGATAACAACATAGCCTTGAGTTTTCATAAATATTGGAATAATACCGACCTGAATTCGTTGAATTTCATTACTTCTCTTCGCGACCAACGCAATGTTCCCATCTGGCTGGGTGAAACCGGTGAAAATTCCAATACATGGTTCAGCGACCTGGTTGCTTTGTGCGAACAAAATAACATCGGATGGTCATGGTGGCCGATAAAAAAGACCGGAATCAACAATATCCTCCGTTCGAAATCGAACAACGATTATAAGAGTTTGATTAATTCCTGGAAAAACCAGACTCAGATGAATGCCGTCCAGGCTTTTGTCGCAGTCATGCAATTTGCCGAAGATCATAAATTCGAGAATTGTGTGATTCAATGGGATGTAATCGACGCCCTGATCAACAGACCTCACAGCATCGCCACCAGGCCTTTCAAAAATAAAACCGTTCCGGATGTAATATTTGCGGCTGATTATGATTTCGGACCTTCGGGAGAAGCTTATTCCGATGCGAATGACGCCAACTATCGCCTCAGTACGGGAACCAATGTAAATTGGAATGAAGGATGGTCTTACAGGAACGATGGTGTAGACATTGAAGCTTGTAATGATAATGTCAGCAATGGCTATTCGGTGGGTTGGATTGACGATGGAGAATGGTTGCAATACACCTTGCAGTCGGCGGAAGCAAAAGCATACAGCATCTTGTTCCGTTATGCAGGCCAATCGGAAGGGAAAATAAGCATTCTCGTCAATGGAAAACCGGCGAGCAAATCAATTGACCTGCCTGCTACCGGAGGAATGAAAACCTGGTCTACCAAAGCGATTTCCAATGTTATCCTTCCTGCGGGAGAGGTGAAAATCCGTATTGTATTCGAAAAAGGAAATGTCAATTTCAATTACTTCGAATTCAGAGCGCCGAAATCTCCTTCGGAAATCGGATTCGAAGTGTTGAAATCCCATACGGATTTGACAAAAGACGAACTGACGCTTCAATTCAACAAACCGGTAACCGCTATCGACATTAACTCATTCAGCCTGAAAGTAAACGAACAACCGCTTGCAGTGAGCGAGGTTAAAATCAAGGAAGATAATTCCCAGGAAGCATTGCTGAAAGTCAGTCACTTGTTGTTAAACACCGATGTAATTAAATTAAGTTGCCAAGCGGAGACTTGCCTGAGCGAATCACAGACAATCACAAAATTCACAGATTTGCCTGTAGATAACAGAATTGCTCCGATCGGAATCATTCCTTGCCGGGTAGAAGCCGAAAATTATCTGGCGAAAAACGGATTCTCTTTCGAGGAATGCCAGGATGTCGGTGGAGGACAGAACAGTTCGTACGCCGCCGCAGGAAACCATCTTGATTTTTTTTTGCTCTCGGAGGATGCCGGAGAGTATGACATTGATTTCAGGACGTCTGTGAATATCACTCAATCGAAAATTGCAATGTATGACGGAGAAACGAACACTTTCATGAAACAAGTGACTTTACCGGGAACCGGAGGATGGCAAAACTGGAAAACGCAGCATTCGACGGTTTATTTGAAAAAGGGGAAAAACATACTCCGGCTCCGGGCGACGACAGACGGCTTCAACCTGAACTGGATTGAAATCCGGAAACAGGAAGATTCAAGAGAAAACAGCCTTTCGGAAGAGAAAGGGTTCTCTCTTTTTCCTAATCCGGTCGCTGATGTATTGTATCTCAATCACACATCTTCCTCGGAACTGGCTGTTTGTCTGCTAGATTTGTCCGGAAGAACATTGAAAACGCAAAAATACCCACCTGAGACTCCCGTTGAAATCGATATGCGAGCGATACAAAACGGTATTTATTTCCTGCAGATTCAAACGGGAAAAGAAAGGATAGGAAAAAAGATAATCGTACATAAAAACTGACGGGGGACAATCATTAATCGAATTATACTAAATAACCTAATATCATGTGTATGGCAAAAAAAAATCTTCTTAACGTATGGATATTCTGTTTGCTCTCGACAACTGGAATATCGGCCCAGACAGCCCTCATCAGGGGAACTGTCGTTGACCCGGAAGGAACTCCCCTGCCGGGCGTATCTGTCGTTATAAAAAATAATCCTTCGAAAGGAGCTGCGACTTCTTTTGAAGGAAAATATGCTATTACGGAAGTCAGTCCTTCCGATACGATTTCGTTCTCTTACCTGGGATATGAGACCCAGCTCTTCCGGGTCGGAAACAAGACTACGATCGACGCCATCATGAAAGAAGCGGTGAATGAACTGGAAGAATTTACCGTGGTGGCGTTCCAGAAACAGAAAAAAGAAAGTGTGATCGGTTCCATAACTACGGTCAAACCGTCGGAATTGAAAGTTCCCCAGACCAACTTAACAACAGCATTGGCCGGAAATGTCGCCGGGATCATCTCTTTTCAACGCTCAGGGGAACCGGGAAAAGATAATGCCGAATTCTTTATCCGGGGAGTTACCACTTTTGGTTACAAAAAAGATCCATTGATCCTGATTGACGGCATTGAAATGACCACCGAAGATCTGGCGAGGTTGGAACCGGATAATGTTGAAAGTTTTTCCATTATGAAAGATGCCAATGCAACTGCGCTTTATGGAGCGAGAGGAGGAAACGGAGTCATACTTGTTTCTACCAAATCCGGTAAGAAGGGGAAATTATCTATTTCCGGGCGTTTGGAGCTTTCCGTTGCAATGCCTACTAAAACCAATGAGTTTATAGATGGAGTCACATATATGGAAATGTATAATGACGCCGCAAGGACGCGTGACCCGTCTTCGTCATTGATCTATTCAAAGGAAAAAATAGAAAATACCCGCCGGGGGAACGATCCGCAAATGTATCCCAATGTAAATTGGTATAACGACTTATTTAAAGATTATGTGGAGAACTACAAAGCTGTCCTGTCGGCAACCGGAGGAGGAGATATCGCCAAATATTATTTGTCGGTAGCTTATACCAATGAAAAAGGTTTATTGAAAGTGGACCCATTGAATAATTTTAATAATAATATCAATATAGATCGTTTTAATATCCGTTCCAATATAGACTTCAACCTGACCAAGACAACAACGGCGGCATTGAAGGTTTATACCCTGTACAACCGGTATAATGGACCGGGGGTGGCAGCCAACGAAATATTCAGGCAAGTGATGCAGGCCAATCCGGTTAATTTCCCTCCTTATTTTGAAAAAACAGAAGAATACGCGACTGTTCAACATACGCTGTTTGGGAACAAAGGCTTTGCCGCATCATATCCGAACCCTTATGCTCAAATGGTGAAAGGCTATAAAGATTATTTTTCATCCAACAATCAATCACAGTTCCAGATTGAACAGGATTTGAAAATGATAACAAAAGGATTGAAGTTGCGCGGATTATTTTCAATCAGTATTTTATCTGAAGGAGAAACGGTACGTGAATTCGATCCTTTTTACTATCAGATGACTGATGACCATACTTTAGTGCAAATCCATGAAGGACGTGATATATTGGAACCGATCAGTAGTTGGGATAAAGCTAGAAGCACCTATTACATGGAGGGTGCTTTGCAGTATGACAATACATTCGGAAAGAAACATACGGTCGGAGGACTGTTGGTTTTTTACGGCAGGGAATCTTTGAATGAATTCAGAGATTCTGATTTACCGGAGGGGCAAAAAAATAACAAACTTAGCCAATTGTTGATCAAGTTACCGGGAAGAAATAACGGTATCTCGGGAAGACTTACATATAATTATGACAGCCGGTATTTTATAGAGGGTAATTTCGGATATATCGGTTCCGAAAAATTCGATGAAGCCTATCGCTATGGATTTTTTCCTTCCGTGGGAACGGCTTGGATCGCTTCCAATGAAAATTTCTATCCGGAGAATCTGAAAGATGTAATTTCGTTACTGAAATTGAAATATACATACGGATTATCCGGTAATGATGCGATTGCCGATCCCTGGGACAGGTTTTTTTACACGGCGCAAGTTGGCAAGGATCCAGGTAAAGGTTATTCGTTCGGAGAAGATTTTCAGAACAGATACGATGGATATAATATCGGACGATACGCCAATCCTAATATCTCCTGGGAAACCTCTTTAAAGGCAAATTATGGAATCGAGTTAGGCCTCTTTAATAGATTTAATCTTCAGGTTGATTATTTTACGGATCATCGCCAGAATATTTATACGACACGAAATTATATTCCTGTTTCCATGGGTTTAACCTCCGATATATCCAGCAATGCCGGAGAATCCAAAGCCCATGGAGTCGATGCTTCCGCCGATTTCCAATGGAGTGTGAACAAGGACTTATGGATTACTTCCCGGCTCAACTTTACCTATTCTACCAATGAGCAGATTGTTGTTGACGAACCTGCCTATAAAGACAAATACAGAAGCAAGGTAGGACAGCCTGTTCATCAACTCTGGGGATTGGTTGCAGAACGCTTGTTCATCGATGAATATGACAGGACAAATTCTCCGCGGCAAGATTTCGGCTTGACGATGGCGGGAGATATAAAATATGTGGACATCAATAATGATGGGGTGGTTGATGCAAGAGATGTGGTTCCTATCGGTTACCCTTCCATCCCTGAAATTATCTATGGTTTTGGAGTTTCCTCCGGATGGAAAAATCTTGACTTGTCGTTTTTCTTTCAAGGATCCGCCCGTTCGTCTTTTTTTATTGATCCCAAAAAAATAGCTCCATTTGTCAATGAACGCAATGCTTTGTCTGTAATTGCAGATAATTACTGGTCGGATAACAACCCCGATCCCTATGCATTCTGGCCGAGAATGTCGGTTAATTCCATTTCCAATAATGAAAGAGAATCGACCTGGTGGCTCAGGGATGGAAGTTTTCTGCGCTTGAAAAGCCTCGAAATGGGTTATTCCCTCCCCAAAAAAACACTTGATAAAATCGGGATGGATTTGATCCGGATTTACTTGTCGGGAAGTAACCTGATTTGCTTCAGTAAATTTAAATTGTGGGATCCGGAAATGGGTGGAGACGGATTACAATATCCGACCCAACGGGTTTTTAACGCAGGAGTTCAAGTTACATTTTAATATGGAGAATGATGAAACGAAGTATGAACCAGGAGAATGAAAAATCAGGCAAGTTTCATATCGCCTTTAAAAATAGAATGAGTACAAATATGAAAACAAACATAAAAAAATATTATCAATCGACGCTATTGACAGGATTACTGCTTGCCTTTTCCGCATGTGCAGATTTCCTTGATATCGTTCCCGAAAAAACATCCAGTTTAAATATGTTGTTTGACAGAAAGGAAGCAGCATATACGGCATTGGCAACCTGCTACCATTATTTACCGCAATGGGATGGCGTTTATTCCAATTATAGTTACGCTTCCGACGAATTGGTCGCTCCAAGCCAACAAGGAAATATTCCGGGCAGAGACATCATGATAGGAAAGCAAAGCGCTTCAAATCCTATCCTTGGATACTGGGATAATTTCACCGGGATTTATACTCAAGAATCTTTGTACAGAGGCATCAGTTGTTGTAATGAATTTATCGATAATATTCATTTCGAATTCTATATG
>JAVBSK010000329.1:0-3244 GCA_031556755.1 Bacteroidales bacterium
AAACCGAGATGCAAAAGACACTGGCAAACTGGAAGTCTCAAAATGTGAAAGGATTGAAAGTCGATTTCTGGGAAGATGATTCCCAAACAATGATGAAGAAATATGATTTGTTATTACAGGTCGCCTCGGAACAAAAACTGATGCTGGACTTCCAATCATCGACAAAACCCAGTGGATTAAGAAGAACATGGCCACATCTGTTAACATCCGAAGCGGTGTTAGGAAATGCTTATTACGGCAAAAGTCAAGCTGTCATATCAGCGAAACACAATATCAATTCGGCAATTATGAGAAATGTTCTAGGACCCACGGATTATTGCCCCGTTGATTTTGCGGATAAAAATGGACGGATATTGTACGGCACGACCTGGGCGCACCAATTAGCCCTCTCCGTTGTTTTTGAGTCCGGTATACAGCATATTAACGATGCACCTAACAATCTAGCATACAATATCGCAGCCGATTTCCTCAAGAAACTGCCGGCCGCATGGGATGATGTCAGATGCCTGGAAGCTGAACCTGAAGAATATTACACCATCGCCCGCAAAAAGGAAGAAGAATGGTTTGTGGCCTCATTGACCGGAGAAAGCCGGAATACAGAAATCAATCTTTCCTTTTTAACTCCGGGAAAAACATACAGCGCTTATATTTACAAAGATGGAACTTGTCCTTCCGAAATATTATTTGAATACAGAGACAATCTGACGTCCTCCGATAAAATAACACTGTCTCTCGCAACAAACGGCGGGGCAGCCCTGATTTTATCCACTTCGGCATTTCATGCAAAAACAACATGTGATAAATATGAAGCGGAAGCGACCGGAAATATCATCCCTTTCGGAGTGTCTCTAAAAACAGATCAAGACAGCTTGTGCTCGAACAAACAATATCTGTCTTCGATAGGGAAAGGACGTAGCCTGACATTCCGGAATATCAGGGTTCCTCAATCAGGATCTTATGCCGTTACGTTCTACTACATGGCGGAAGAGAACAGGTATGCCTATGTAAAAGTAAACCGGAAAGACGAATCCTGGAGAGAATATACGTTTATGGGTACAGGAACGGAAAGCGGTTCTGCTCTTGGAATCAAAACTATTTTACTGGATTTACAGGCAAACATCGATAATATAATTGAATTCGGCAATTACAACGATTATGCACCCGCCCTCGATCGAATCTCTATTTTAATATCAGGAAGCGGCGGTACAGGAATCAAAGAAATAAAAGACAACAATTCCGCTGAGATCTATTCAATCGAAGACAGGATCGTTATCGAACGTGAAACTTACACTTCCTACAAAATATACAATACCATCGGACAATTACTTATCAGCGGCGAATTCAATGGAGGAAAAGAATTGATTTCCATACCGGGCGAAGGAATTTATATTGTAAGGATTGAAGCTGACAACACAAATTATTCAAAAAAAATTATAGTCAAATAACAGTTGTAAAATACTAAAAATATGAAACTTATTCATCTTTTAATAGTAAGCCTATTAGGAACATTTGGATTTGCATCGGCTGCCGTTTATGATAATTTATATGTCGTGGGAAGCGGTTGTGAAGCCGGCTGGGATACGGGAAAAGCCATCCAGATGGCAAACAAAGGAGATGGAATCTTCACATGGACAGGCATTTTGTATGGCAAAAACAACCGGGATAATGGAGAAGCCCGTTTCAAATTCCTCGTTAAAAGGGAATGGAGTCCTTGCTTTACCTGCCGGGTTAACATACAGGGACATTTGATAGTTGCATCCGGAGAAGAAGTTAGCATCATTGAATGGACAGGAAACGGAGGATACGATAATGCTTTTCAGGTGAATTCCAGCGGGACTTATAGCATCAACGTAAACCTGAATACAAAGAAAATGGTATGTACCAAAATATCCAATGACTCAATAACCGATCTGGATCAATTCTCCAAAGAAACATTCAGGGCTTCAAGCGGAGAAACATTGAAGTACAGAAAATTAGTTCCTGTCGTTAAAGAAAACGGCGTCAAATATCCTTTGGTTATTATTCTGCATGGAGCGGGAGAAAGGGGTTCGGATAATGAAAGTCAGTTGAAATACGGAGGAGAACTGTTTGCAAAAAAATCAAACAGGGAAGCATATCCCGCTTATGTGCTCTTTCCGCAATGCCCGTCAAACTATTTCTGGCCGTTTAATTCTCAACCCGCCTCTTACACGGCAACGACTTTTCCGGTCAATTATACGGTTTCTTCAGCAATACAACAAGTAAAGGAATTGATTGATTCTTACTTAGCTATAGACGATGTAGATAAAGACCGGGTATACATCTCGGGGCTGTCGATGGGTGGAATGGGAACCTTCGACATCACCTGCAGGTTCCCGGAAATATTCGCGGCCGCCCTTCCGATATGCGGCGGAATAAATGTAGAAAGGTTGAATAACAATGTAAAAGACATTTACTGGCGTATTTTTCATGGAGGCGCTGATGGTGTTGTTTCCGTAGAAAATTCCCGGACAGCAAATGTGAAACTCAAAACAACAGGAGCGGATGTAGAATATATCGAATTTCCCGGAGTAGGCCATGATGCATGGAACAATGCATTTGGACGTGAAGACTATTTGTCCTGGATGTTTTCCAAAACAAAGAAACAAGCTTCCGGTGTGGAAACGGCAAATCAGGAACAGGCTCCGAAAGTATATCACAATAACGGAAAATTATATGTAGAAACAGATGAATCCGGAATAATCCCGATCAATCTGTATGCTGTTTCCGGGATCTTGTTGCATACATTCATGGATGTCGCTCCGGATCATCTCTACACCAAAGAATATATTTTACCCCCATTGAATAAGGGGATTTATTTGATAGAAGTTCAAAAAGACAGAAACAGATACCTACTTAAAATAGGTATATAACAACACTTAATTTATTTATTATTTAATTTTAATTTCTTATTGAATCATGAAAAAAATGACTTTTTTATTATTGAGTTTGTTCTTTGGATTGACATCCACGTTGGCTGTCACTACCGAGAACTTGTACATGATCGGGAATGCGACTACTGCAGAATGGAACAATGGGTCTGCACTCCAGATGACAAAAGTTGAAGCCGGTATTTATACTTGGGAAGGAACTTTGAAAGGCAAAGATACCGGAGATAACGGTAAGATCCGTTTCAAATTTCTTATCGACGGAAAAAACTGGGCGCCGGCGATTACGCCAAGATATGATGCCGGGCTTGTTTATCAGGTTTTGGAATCTGGTGTAG
>JAVBSK010000204.1:0-4820 GCA_031556755.1 Bacteroidales bacterium
AAATCAATTTTGGAACAAATGTAAGAGCAGATCTGTCTCCATAAACAGTCCCTATACAAGATTCATTCAAAGATGAATTTCCATTTTTATCATAAGTTTGGACAAAAAATTCATTGGTTCCTTCTTCCAGACCACCAATAATAACCTTCAGTGTATCTTTTATTGTCTTGTTCATTAATGAAATCTCTACAGAATCATTCCCCCAGCGTATTATACATTTTTCGGCGGTATTGGCATAATGCAATAGTCCTTCTATTTCCGCACGGTAATATCCTCCGTGTACTTTCAGGGAGTCAACTTTACCAACATAGATTTTTTCACCCCGGTCAAGATATTCCTGATGCATATCGTTCAGGTCTGTACAACCGACGAAAAAACAGGAACAGATAATAAATCCTGATATGACTTTTTTAATTGTACTCATATTTAATATTAAAAATTTAATTAATTCTGTATTTCACCCCAAAAAGCCAGCTCTCCAATGGTTGAACATTTCATACCCGACCAGCTTTCAAGCATTTCGAAACGAATATAACGGACTTTGACTGCTTCTCTCGGAAAAGAAAATTCTTCTCCTTTGGCGGCAAACTCCACATCTTCCGAAGAAATGACTCCCATAGGTAATCCGGAGGGTTTGAAAGAGTTACATTCCATCAACAAAGTCCATCCTTCCAAAACATTGGAAGCGTTTCCTGTTCCGGGATTGTCTGTTCGTCCGTATACCCTGTATTTTTTAGGGGCGCCATGTTGATACAATACATCATCTCCCGGACGTTGATAAAATTTGAAGCGGCTCAGTTGCGCCGTCACACCTAAATCCAATGTATATCTGTGTGGAAATTCAACAGGAAATGCGGTGTGAGCAAAGTTATAGTAAGCCAGCTTATCGTCAAAAGCCTGTTCCGGAGTTCCATTATAGCTACTCCAAGTCACATCTCCTGCTATATATTTGTAGATAAATTTTGATTTAAGCAGATAATCCTCTTTCCACGGGGTCAGAGAAAAAGACAAAGTATCGGAAGAATTATCCCATTTATCCCTGACATAGGCCTGAAAATCTAGTTTTTCAGCAGGTAATCCCCTGACCGAAAAAGTTCCCTGAGGCTGTTTGGTATATAGCGTTTCGTATGGCTCAAATGCTCCCGTCTCCTTGTTTTTAATCATCACGGCAATCGACACTTCGGCTTTCGTCGGATTGGTAAAGTTAAGAACAAAACCTCCGAAATCGGCAGCCGGAGACAAACTTTTTTCTACCAATATTATCGGAGGCGTCTCCGGTTTAATAACAGTTTCCGTCGCTTCCGACATTCTCTCCATCCGGTTCACCGCATACAGCAGAATGGTTCTTTCGTTGGTATCTCCTAAACCCTCTATCACCAGTGAATCTACATAGAATGAGGATTTTACATCTTTTTCTACGCCTCCGGATGTTTGATACACTGCTTTGATATATAATAAGTCTACATTATCCGGAATTTTATATTTGATCACAGCACCTCCGGGTGTATTTCTTACAGTGATATTGGTAATCTTACCGGGGATTGTACTACCACCAGTATTCCCAAGAGGTTCATGTTCAAAATCGTCTCCGCATGAAAGTAATCCCCAAGCCATCATTATCTGCACAAATATATACTTAATTGTTCTCATAAATTCTATCATTTATTTTTTTCACTATCTTCATTCTCTTCATTAAAAACATTACCATCCGGGGCTTTGTAATAATTTATTGTTGATGTATAAATCTTCAGTTTTTATAGGCCAGAAATAATCTTTTTTCATGAATTTCCGTTGATAAATATACCTCATTTGATAATAATCCATTTCCCCTTCTCCGATTACATTCCATCCGCGGATAGGGCGGTTCAGATATTCCATCGCCAATTTCCACCGTCTCAGGTCATAAAAACGTTGTCCTTCAAAAGAAAGCTCTATCAATCGCTCCTGGCGGATAATACTTCTCATTCCTTGTTTTGTAGCCGGTTTATCCGGATTATTCGAACAGGTTGCCCAAGTCTGAACCAAACCTCCTGTCTCAACATCCAATCCGGCTTTGCTCCGTACATATTGAACATATTGATAAACTTCAGCATTGGGAGCCGATAATGTTTCATTCAAAGTTTCGGCATATAAAAGATACAAATCAGACAGGCGAATAATAGGAAACGTATAACCGACTGTACCGCTTGTGTTTTGAGATGCCGACATAATCAGTTTGTAATTGACTAATTTTTTCGCAAAGAAACCGGTAACATTATAGTTATCTATAGCTTTTCCGGAGATTTGTCCGGCTTTATTCCTCACTGTGAAAGATTCTTTATCGCTTGTGGCTTCCAAAGTAAACCATTTTCCACCGTCAAAACCCAAATAAGCGTAATAACGGGGTTCCCGGTTAAAATTCATTTTAGCTGTCCGGAAGTCTTTCTCTATATAATACTCATGTCCCGGAGGAACCACATCGACATCATACCGATTTAAGAAATCGTAAGTTTTATCTTCCGTCATAGGAACACCGTTTTTCGTATAAAATTCTTCCGTGATATTCATCGTTGGATTGTGCATGGAAACACACCATCCGATTTGAGCGCCCTGTTGATAGGTTGTTAGCGCCGTATTACAGGCCTTTTGTAAAAATTCGGTATCATAACCCATTCCCCAGATCAATTCTTTATTGTATTTCGACTCAGAGGTAATGGTATTCCTTAAAGTCAGCTCTCTTAAAGTAACATCCGAGATTTGCATCCCCATTAAATTATCATTGAACACATACAGTTGATGTCCTGAGATATGGGCGTAATCAACAGCTTCTTTGCAAGCGTCTCTTGCCAGTTCCCACTTGTGAGGGTCTTCAAGCGGATTAATCAGGTTATTTCCCTTGGCATCTTTATAATCGGAAAAATCAGTATTTCCGTTGAATAGCGGACTGGCAGCCAAGACAAGGATTTTCGCTTTGATAGCCAAAGCAGCCGGCAGAGTTAACCTGCCTAATTCTATTTCCGGACGCATGTCCGGTAAAGAGCCGCTCAATCCGCTTTTATCAACGGTAGCTTCATCAATTAATCCTACAATATATTTCACTACATCATCAACCGGTTCTCTGACCACTTTAGTTTCTTCCGGAGAAGCATACATGGGTATATTCTCACGGATAACAGGAATAGGACCGTATAGTTGCATCATGAAGTAGTGATAATAAGCCTTTAATACTAAAGCTTCCTTCCTCCATAAACTTTTTTCAGAGATAGTCATATCCGGAACGTTGTCTATATTCTCCAGGAAGATATTACAATCCCGGATAGCTACCCAAAGATTATTGGCATCGGTTCCTCCACTCCAAAAGTTCAGATAAGGCGAACTCGTGTTTTGATTCCCTTTAGCTATCGGGAAACTGGATCCATTGGAATAATAATATGTATTTTCTGCGCAATTCCAGATCTCATCTCCTGTTTCCAGGGCGGGATTTTTCCATACGTTACCATGGGAAGGTACATAAGAATAGCAAGTGTTCAGAAATTTCAGTGCATTTGCACGTGTTGTAAAAGCCATTTCTATGGTTGCAACATCATCAGGAACCACATCCAGGTAATCACAGGAAAACGTACCTAAGGCAATCAGGGCAATATACGCTATTTTTTTCAGTTTCATAACTTATTCCAATTTTAAAAGTTAACTGTTAATCCTATATTCAACACCCTCTGTATGGGATATCCCAAACCGTTACCTCCCATTTCAACATCCCACAATTTGAATTTACTGAAAAGCAGAAGATTGTTTCCGCTGAAATACAAACGGGCTGTATTGATCTTGACTTTTTTTGTCCACTGACTGGGAAATGTATATCCTATTTCGGCGGATTTAAGCCTAAGGAAAGTGCCATCCCGTAAGAACCAAGTAGATGTCTGGCTGTTGTTGTTTACAAGTGTATTTGATAATCTTGGCCACAAGGCGTAAATATCCCGATTGGATTCCGACCAGTGATTGTCTGCCCACGCTTTTAGCATGGCATTTTCCGAATCCCGATATCCGGCTTTCAGGTTAATGAACGGTGCTGTATTGACCGGATCGATAAAGAACGAAGACTGGGCTGATCCTTGAAAGAACATGGAAAAATCAAGGCCTCTGTAACCGGAAGAAAACCCGAATCCGTAGATAACATTGGGAGTGGTAGGATAACCTATCGGCACACAATCTTGTTTATCAATTTTACCATCTCCATTGATATCCATGTATTTGATATCTCCGGGCAGATATTCTCCGAACATTTGTTTGGGAGAGTTGGCGATATCAGCCTCGTCGACAAACAATCTTTCGGCAACCAATCCCGTCTTTTGTGTCACGGGAAGTCCCACCCATGACAACCATGGATAAGGATATTTGGGTTCTTCAAACACTTCGAATTTCCCTACAGCATAAGTAATATTGGCTCTCGCCTGTATCCATGCATCTTTATTAAATGAGTGATTCAAATCCATTGATGCTTCGAATCCATGAGAAGAAGTTTCTCCTACATTTGACTCCAACTTGGCCTGTAAC
The DNA here is from genome assembly GCA_031556755.1 of Bacteroidales bacterium. Lineage (GTDB taxonomy): Bacteria > Bacteroidota > Bacteroidia > Bacteroidales > Azobacteroidaceae > JAIRVZ01. The sequence continues at coordinate 4,534 of JAVBSK010000204.1, forward strand.
CCCATGGTAGAAGGAACATTTCTTGCCTGAACGATATTCGTTCTGTATTCGGAAAAATAATCAGCCTGAATTTCTATTTTATCAAAAAGGCCGATTTCAATTCCTATATCCATTTTCTTCGAGGTTTCCCAGGTTATCTGATCGTTTGCATAGCGATCGATGGTAATATTTTCGTTCTGAAGATTTACTAAGGACAGGTAATAGAATCTTGTATTCTCATCCCCCATCGCATCATTTCCCGCCAAGCCGTAAGTTCCTTTCAATTTCAGTTTATTTACCATATTTCT
>JAVBSK010000087.1:0-12680 GCA_031556755.1 Bacteroidales bacterium
GAATCAATGGAAGATGCTATTTCTGCAGCTACTAAAATTGGTTTTCCAGTAATGGTACGTTCTGCCTATGCCCTTGGAGGATTGGGCAGTGGAATTTGCTCCAATTTGGAAGAATTTAAAGTCTTGTGTGAAAGTTCATTCGCCTATTCCAAACAGATTTTGGTGGAAGAATCCCTGAAAGGTTGGAAAGAAATAGAATTCGAAGTTATTAGGGATAAAAATGACCATTGCTTTACGGTTGTTCCGATGGAAAATTTTGACCCGTTGGGAATCCATACTGGAGAAAGCATCGTTGTTGCTCCCATTTGTTCCCTATCGAAAGAACAAGTTACTATATTGGAAGAGATAGCCAAACAAGTTGTCCGTCATATCGGAATTGTGGGAGAATGTAACATTCAATACGCTTTCAACCCTTTTTCAAATGATTATCGTATCATAGAAATCAATGCTCGATTGAGTCGTTCTTCAGCTTTGGCATCTAAAGCAAGTGGCTATCCTTTAGCCTTTGTGGCTGCAAAACTGGCCTTGGGATACTCTCTCGACCAAATCGGGGAAATGGGAACTCTCAATTCTGCATATATTGCGCCTTCTGTGGATTATATGATTGTAAAAATTCCTCGCTGGGATTTGACTAAATTCACAGGAGTTTCCCGGCAAATCGGATCAAGTATGAAATCGGTAGGAGAGATTATGTCTATCGGTAAATCATTTGAAGAAATCATTCAAAAAGGATTGAGAATGATCGGACAAGGGATGCACGGATTTGTCGGAAATAAAGATCTGGAATTCAAGAATCTGGATGAAGAATTATCCAATCCTACAGACTTACGTATTTTTGCCATTGCCAAAGCACTGGAAGAAGGATATTCGGTAGAACGCATCTATGATCTGACTAAAATTGACCATTGGTTCCTCAACTGCTTGAAAAATATAGTGGATTATTCAAAGGTACTGCAAACTTATAATAGTATAGAAGAACTTCCTTTCGATGTGTTGAAAGAGGCCAAACGTCTTGGGTTTTCCGATTTTCAAATCGCTCGCTTTGTGGAAGATCCTTCCGGAAATATGGAAAAAGAGAATCTACGGGTGAGGACGATCAGGAAGAAAAATAATATACTCCCGGCTGTAAAACGCATCAATACGGTAGCTTCGGAAGATCCTGACCTGACAAACTATCTCTATATGACTTACGGCGCAAAAGAAAATGATATACCTTATTATAAAAATGAGAAAAACGTAATTGTACTTGGTTCCGGAGCTTACCGGATCGGGTCATCTGTTGAGTTTGACTGGTGTTCCGTCAATGCAGTGGAAACCGCCCGCAAATTGGGATACAAGGCAATCATGATCAACTACAATCCGGAAACTGTATCAACGGATTATGATATGTGTGACCGCCTCTATTTCGATGAACTTTCTCTCGAACGGGTACTTGATATAATAGACCTGGAACAACCGAAAGGCGTTATTGTATCTGTCGGAGGACAAATTCCCAACAACCTTGCAATGAAATTGCATCGCCAGCAAATACCTATTCTGGGAACTTCTCCGATAAGCATCGACCGTGCGGAAAACCGTCATAAGTTCTCTAGTATGCTTGACCAGTTGGGAATCGACCAACCTCAATGGAAAGAATTGACCAATATGGATGAAATCAACGATTTTGTAGACAAAGTCGGATTCCCGGTACTGATTCGTCCGTCTTATGTGCTTTCCGGAGCGGCCATGAATGTTTGTTACACCAAAGAAGAAATGGAAACATTTCTGCAAGCGGCCGCCAAAGTGTCCAAAGAGTTCCCGGTAGTTGTGTCTGAATTTTTGCAAAATACGAAAGAAATAGAGTTCGATGCGGTTGCTAAAAACGGAGAAGTCGTAGAATATGCCATTTCGGAACATGTGGAATTTGCCGGAGTCCATTCAGGAGATGCAACATTGGTTTTTCCTGCTCAAAAGATATACTTTGAAACAGCCCGCCGCATCAAAAAAGTAAGCAAAATGATTGCCAAAGAGTTGAACATCAGCGGTCCGTTTAACATCCAGTTCCTTGCGAAAAACAACGAAGTGAAAGTGATAGAATGTAACTTAAGGGCTTCACGTTCTTTTCCGTTCGTATCCAAAGTGCTGAAACGGAACTTCATTGAGACAGCAACAAGGATCATGTTAGATGCGCCGTATCAAAAACCAGACAGTTCGGCGTTCGACATAGAACATATCGGAGTGAAAGCATCCCAGTTTTCCTTCACCCGTTTACATAAAGCCGATCCGATTTTAGGTGTGGACATGTCTTCCACAGGAGAAGTAGGATGTATCGGAGATGATTATAATGAAGCTTTACTCTCGGCCATGATTGCAGTAGGATACAGCGCTCCCAAAAAAGGAATTCTGATTTCTTCCGGTGCCGCCAAATCGAAAGTCGATTTGTTGGATGCTTGCCGCATGTTAAGTGACAAAAATTACGATATATATGCAACATCGGGAACTCAAAGATTTCTGGAAGAAAACGGAATCAAGGCGGTAACCGTAGACTGGCCGGATGAAGGTGGTGACAATAACATCATCGACATTATGTCAAAACATAAAGTTGATTTAGTTATCAATATTCCTAAAAATCATACGCGTCGCGAATTGACCAACGGTTATAAAATACGTCGTGCGGCAATCGATCACAATATTCCCTTGCTGACGAATGCCAGGTTGGCAAGTGCATTTATAGAAGCATTTTGCACCATGACGGAAAAAAATATCCAGATAAAGAGTTGGCAAGAGTACAATTAATATAAAACTTTATAAAATAGAGTAGGGGTTCGGATTTATGTTCGAACCCTACTTTTTTTTGGAAAAATGAAAATTTTAAATTGCAACTACTTATTTTATTAAATATCTATACCTTTGCCGCTATATTTTAGATTAAATGGAAAAAATATTATTATTCCTGATATCCAGTTTGTTCTGTCTCGGTTGTACAGACAGAAAAGCATACGGGGGGGATTCCATACCAGTTAAGATTTGCCGGTTCGATACGGATATATACCAGTATATCCGAAATGAATCTGACGAAAAATCACTGGAAAAAGATTCTCCTTTTCTGAATATATATGGAGAAAATATTATTGGTATAGGCAAGGTTGATTCTACCGGATTCTATGAACGTTTGAAGTCTTTTTTTTCGGAACCTACATTGATGGGAATGTACAAGGATGAACAACATTTCTTTTTGAATACAGAGGAATATGAAAAAGAACTATCTATTGGTTTCCGGATTTTGCTTAATAAATTCCCTGAAATAAAACTCCCTCAAATCGGAATGCATGTTTCCGGACTGAATCAGAATATAATTGTCACAGATTCTTTTTTATCGCTTTCTGCGGATAAATATCTGGGCAGTGATTATCCGCTATATCAGCAATTCTTTTACGACTATCAACTCAAACTGATGTCTCCTGAACGCGTTGTTCCCGATTATTTATTGGGGTTTTTGATGTCCAGGTTTATATTCAAAGGAAATGAAGATGTGTTGTTAGACAGGATGTTGTATGAAGGAAAATTGAGATATATATTGTCGTTATTGCTTCCTGAAAGACAAATTTGGGAATCCGTGGCATATTCAGAAGAAGAATGGAACTGGTGTGTGAAAAATGAAGATAAGATCTGGAAAACAATTCTCCAGCAAAAACAACTGTATACTCAGGACTACCTGATTACATCTCAATATATCAATGAAGCTCCCCATACAACTCCTTTGACGGCTTCATCTCCCGGAAGAGTAGGAATTTGGGTTGGTTATCGCATCATTTCTTCCTATATGGAAAATAATATGGAAATATCGGTTTCAGAACTATTGAAAAAAAATAATTATCTGGAAATATTGAAAGAATCCAAATATAAACCTTGATTCTATTTTATTTCAGGAACTGGTAAATCTTTTATACTGAATTTTTTATCCCAAATGAACCAGAGGATAAAGATAATGATATAAAAAATATGTCCGGACAATTCGTGAAGCGGGTAAAACATTGATAAATTATCCTGAGTAAACCAGCAAAGAAAAGCAATCCTTAGGATATTGTATATCTCTAATATCAGCAATCCCATAGGAATAAACCATAATTTATGTTTAAATGGCCCCATGTAAGATGCTATGATTATGATAAATATATAAAATTGTTTAATAGAATTACAAGCCCAGATGATATTGATTCTATAGTTTTCATCTTTGTAAAAAATCTGAGCCCCTTCACGCATTAGATTATCCGAACCGGGTAATAATTTCATAAATCCATAAACCCAATCAGCCGTTATCAGGGAAATACGATAGAACTGGGAGGTCATATCTTTTCCAAAAACAGAGACTTCCTGACCATCAACATTTCCATCGACAGCAAATTTCCAAAGGAAATGAGAGGCAAGTAATACCAGAGCGAAATAAAAAAAACCTTTTCGTTCGAATTTACTGAAACGGGATTTAATACCCTTTATATCTATAAAGTCTTTTAACATATATATTTAAACGAAAGAAAATATCTTAAGTCAGATGAGAAAAAATAAAGACAAAGATACTATCTATTCAATTTTAAAACAAAATCATTTTTTGTTTGTTGAAAGTATGATTTAATATAAGTTATTCCTAATACCCTAAGTCCTGAAAGAATATCTGGATCCCTTATATTTATGTTAAAAACATACTCATTACATTATGACAACTATAGAACAAATCAAGCTGCTCCGAAAAAATATGGCAGAAAGTGTCATCGGACAAGAAGATGTTATCTCTAAAATTATCATTGCTTTACTTACCGACGGCAACGTTTTGTTGGAAGGACTTCCCGGTCTGGCTAAAACAAGAGCGGTGAGAAGTCTATCGAAAAATCTCAATTGTAAATTGAGTCGTATTCAATTTACTCCTGACTTGCTACCTTCGGATGTTACCGGAACAGAGATTTATCAACCTCAATCCGAGCAAAAATTTGTATTCCAACCGGGTCCTATATTCAGTAATTTGGTACTCGCGGATGAAATCAACCGCGCTCCGGCTAAAGTACAATCGGCATTACTAGAAGCGATGGAAGAACGACAAGTATCAGTGGCAGGTAAAACTCACCTGATGGATCCGCTTTTCATGGTATTGGCAACACAAAATCCTGTAGAGCAGGAAGGTACTTATCCATTACCTGAAGCTCAATTAGACCGTTTTGTCATGAAAATAGAAGTGGATTATCCCAGCGCAGAAGAAGAAGCGAAAATCGTTGAACTTGTTCGTAGTGAAACCAAAGGAGAAGAAAAAAAGATTGTTCCAATCAATCAGGATGTTATTTTTGATGCCCGGAAAGCAATCAATGAAGTGGAAGTCAGTCCGCCCGCTCTGAAATATATGGTGGATATTGTTTCGGCAACCAGGTATCCTGATAAATACGACAAAGACTTAGCTCGTTGGCTCAATTACGGAGCGAGCCCGAGAGCGACAATTGCCCTTGATAAATGCTCCAGAGTCGTAGCCTGGTTGGATGGACGTAAGAATGTTACCCCGGATGATACTCGTTATATTGTACATGATGTATTGCGTCATCGCTTGATCTTATCCTACGAAGCCAATGCCGACAGAGTCAACGCCAATACGGTGATTGATACGTTGTTGAAAAATGTCATGGTATTATGAAACAGAGCATGTGAATCAATTATTTACGTCACAAGGTGATGATAATTTATTTACATGCGGCGTTCCATACACCTTAATAAAAAATATAAAATTATCGTATGAAATATCCCGTAGAAATAGTAACAACCTTAGACGACCTGATGCGTTTTGAATACATGGTGCAAACAGGAAAAATCCTGCCGGATCGACCTATTTATTCCATCTTGGCCGGGCGACATGCCGCTCCGATGCGGGGGAGGGGACTTGATTTTGAAGAAGTCAGAAAATATGTTTCCGGAGATGATATCCGCAATGTGGATTGGCGGGTAACTGCACGAACTAACGAGGCTCATTCCAAAGTATTCAACGAAGAAAAAGAAAGACCGACATTCTTTTTATTAGACCAAAGCAGTACTATGTTTTTCGGTTCTCAGAACTATGTAAAATCGGTGGTGGCAGCACAAATATCCTCGTTGGCGGCATTTTATACAATCAAACGGGGAGATCGTTTCGGAGGAATGATTTTCAATGAAAACGGTTACGATTATGTCGCTCCCAAGCGAAGCCGCGCACATATCCAGCATTTTTTACAGTTAGCTGTTAATTATAATGAATTACTTCCATCTCGGAAAACAGTAATGCCAAATACAAAGTACCTCAATGAGATGTTACAACGTGCCGAATCTCTGATTACACACGATTATATTGTAGGTATTGTAACCGATATTTTGATGTTGGATGATGAAAGTAAACGTTACTTGCAAAGTATATCTTATCACAATGATATAATTTTAATTCACATTGAAGACCCGATGGACAGGGAGCTACCCGGTAATCAGTCCATACTTTCGGATGGAGAAAAACAATTGTTATGGAGCAATCAAAAAAAACATATGGGCGCTCGTTTCTCGACGGATTATAGTAACCGATTGTCCGATTTGATAGAGAAATTCAGACATTATGCCATTCCTGTATCCGTAATAGATACCGTTACTCCTTTGGAAATCCAATTCATATCCCAAATGAAAACCCATCTAAAAAAGAAAATATGAATGATACTTTAAGTAACAATCTTCAATTTGAAAGCTACATGGAACCAGTCCAGGTTACATTTTCTTTCGCCGCACCCGGATGGCAGCTGTTATTTTCTTTCGCTGGCCTGGTGGTATTGTTATTTATCATTTACGGATTTATTCGTTACCGGAAAAATCGTTACAAAAGAGAAGCGTTACATAGTCTAAAAATGGAAACAAACCGTTTGTTTCCTCTTCAAAAATATGATGAATTGATTTATTCGGCATGTATGCTGACTAAACAAGTCGCTATGCATCAGTATAAAAGAATAGATATTGCATCAATTGAATCAAACGATTGGGTCTTATTTTTAAATCATTCGTGTAAAAAAAACTTGTTTTCAAACGATGATGCCGTTCTCATTTCATCTGTTTATGAAAATAGAAGCGGGACATCTCCGGAGAATGTGGTCAATTTTATAAATAGAATTAAATATTGGATTAAAAATTATAAATATGTTACTCCTTATAGCCAATGATATGCAATTTGAGATAGCCCATAAATGGGTATTTTTGCTATTGCCGTTGCCGATCCTGGTTTATTGGCTGTTGCCTCCGTTGCGTAAGCGCCGTTCAGGTTTGTTATCTCCGTTTTTTAACCGCGCTGTCAAAGCATCGGGTCAACATTCACGGCAAAGCGCATGGATTTCACGCAAAGATATTTTTGCCTGGCTGTGTATTATTCTTTGTTGGACATGTTTGCTGGTTGCCGCTTCATCACCTCAACTAGTCGGTCAGCCCGGTAAAAAAACGCGAACTGTCCGCAGTTTTCTGATTGCAGCCGATATTTCGTTCAGTATGGCGCAACAGGACTGGAGAGTCGACAACAAAGTCATGTCTCGTTGGAATGCTGTAAAATATTTACTTAAAGACTTCATTGCAGAACGCAAAAGCGACCAAATGGGATTGGAAATGTTTGCTACTCATGCTTATTTGCAAGCTCCTTTGACTACCGATCTGGAAACAATCACCTGGTTACTTGATCAAACAGAAGTCGGTATGGCCGGACAAATGACTAGTATCGGCGAAGCAATCGCTTTCGGGATCAAGATATTCCAACAAGACAGTATCAAACAACGAGTGATGCTCCTTATGACGGATGGAGTGGACGGAGGCACCGATATTCTTCCCCTGGATGCTGCCCAGGCAGCCAAACGGGATAGTATTACCATTTATACCTTAGGCATAGGAAACAGTACCAGTGGAGGTTATGCTATCGATGAAAGTCTGCTGAGGCAAATTGCTGAAACAACCGGAGGTAAATATTTTCGGGCAGACAGTCAAAAGGATCTGCAGGCAGTGTATGCAGAACTCAATAAACTGGAGCCGGTAGTTTATGAAGAGCTGTCTTACAAGCCGCTTGTTCTCTTGTATATCTATCCCTTGGGTGCTGCAACTGTGTTGGCTTTGGTCTATTCTTTGTTCAGCGGAATTTTTTATTTGTTTAACAGAAGGACAGGATGAAAGAAATTTTCGAAATATGGAACAGTTTTAACCCTGACGCTTTTCATTTCCTGAGAAAACAAGCGTTGTGGTTGTTTATTCCCTTGGCAATTGCAGTTATACTGTTTTTAACCGGGAATAGGGAACGCAATAAATGGAAACAAATTATTGCTTCCCATTTGCGTCCTTACATGTTCAATAAGGGAAATCCTAAAGCTATCATTTTTCCACTCTTGTTTTTTATACTTGGAATGAGTTTTATGATCATCGCTTTGGCCGGCCCTACCTGGAAAAAAAGAGAAATTCCAGGAGAAAAAGTACCATCTGTTGTCCTGATTGTATTGGATTTGTCTAAATCAATGCTTTCGGAAGACATTCAACCGTCTCGTTTGGAGAGAGCTAAGATGAAAATATCGGATTTTCTGGATGCCAATCCCAGGGCTCGCGCCGGTTTGTTGGCTTATGCCGGAACTCCACATACCGTAATCCCTTTTACGGGAGATTATAATTTGGTCAAACACCATGCTGTGAGTCTGTATAACTGGGAAATGCCGGTTCAGGGTTCCGATCTCGGTTTATGTCTGTCGCTGGTAGATTCGATGATGACAAGAGTGGAATCACCAAGTACTATCTTGCTGTTTACAGATGAAATCAATAATACACAAGCTACACAATTGTCCGATTATATTGATCATTCTATACACCGTTTGGAAATACTTTTGTTTTCAACTCCCAACGGAGCTGCAGTTCCCGGTGTCCCCGATGTAATTTCGAGACAAGACCCTACCGTGATGGCCAATTTGAAACAAAACGATAAAATCAATATCACAACCATTACTTTGGATAAGTCGGATGTCGAAGGAATTGCCAAAAATATCAGTGATCACCTGATGTTCGAAAAAGATAAGAAAAAAGATGCTATGGATTGGAACGATATGGGGTGGTTGGCTTTAATTCCCGCCATAATCATTGCTCTATTCTGGTTTAGAAAAGGATTGACCATTCATTGGTGCTGGTTACTGTTTTTGTTTCCTGTACTCACATCATGCGGAGTTGATTCCAAACATCCTGATTGGTGGTACACCAAGGATTATCAGGCTGAGAAGTGGTATGAGAATGGAGATTATGAAAAAGCCGCCGAATTGTTCACTGATAATGCCCATAAGGCTGCTGCATATTACAGATCAGGTGATTATCAATCAGTTGTCGAATTATTGGCAGACGATACAACAGCTACCGGACGCTATAATTATGCTTTGGCTCTGGCTCAATCAGGCTATTATGACGAAGCGGTAATCGCTTTCAGGGAAGCTGCTGGTAAAGATAAAAACTTAAGTAGGAAAGCGGAACAAAATATCAAAGTTTCTCTTTTAATGAAAGACGAAGCCACAGGCGCCATGCGTTTTCATCCTCAATCCAATGCGATTGATGATATCCTGAAAAATACGGAAAAAGAAAAATTGAAAGAACGGAAACCTCAATCGGAAGATGAACAATTATCGTCCGATACTGAAGTTAAGAAACTACCTACTAAAGGAGATCGCGCCACCGATGAAGTGGCAAGTAACATACATCGGGCTAAGGAGGCCAAATTTCCTCCGAAAGATTTTAAACAGGATCAGATACCCATTGAGACCAAAGTCTTGATGCAAAAAACGAATGCTGATCCGGGGGAATTTCTTCACCGTCGTTTCGAAATACAAAAAGAAAAATATTATCCTTACGTAAAACAAGGAAAAGATGTGTGGTAATACAAAACATATGATTCAGAAATTACGAAAACGATTTTCGCTTTTGTATCTTTGTCTTGTCTTGGGAACAATTCAAATATCGGCACAGGTTTCTGCAATTGTTAATCTCAGTCGCAAATCAGTATATCTACAACAACCATTCAGGGTCACGATTACGGTATATACACGTACTTGGTTCACTCAACCTGTAGAATTTACCAACCTGCAGATTCCCAATGCGTTCATAGTTCCTTTCGATCAGACTCAACCTGGAATGTTTGCCATAAACGGGAAAAGTTACCCGGGCATCCAATTTTATTATATCGTATTTCCTTATAAAACAGGAAAATTTACTGTTCCATCTCTTGAGATTACGGCTCAAAGTCCTAAGGAAGGAAGTTCCGAATCACATAAAGTAGTCATTCACACACAAGAAGAATCTTATACGGTTAAAGATATTCCTAAAGAGTTAAAAAACAAGGGAAACTGGTTTGTCGCTAAAAACGTACGAGTCAATGAAAACTGGTCTCCTTCATTGGAAAACCTCAAAGTTGGTGATGTAATCAAACGTACTGTTACGGTAACTGCACATGGTACATTACCTCAGTTTATTCCTGATTTTTCGGGACAGGAAACCGTAAATTGGGCTTCGGCCTATCCGGATTCTCCTGTATTGCTAGATATGCGTACGGGGGGAGACGTTAACGGGAAAAGTACGCAGACTACAACTTTTTTACTGGAAAAAGAGGGAAAATTTACCTTGCCGGTTATTCATATACCTTATTGGAATCCTTATACGGGTAAAATTAACGAATATGAATCAATACCAAAGGAAATAACTGTCGCTGAAAATCCTAACCTCGGAATATTGAAAACCTTAAAAGATAGTTTGAATGTTAATATGGGTTCAAATCCTGAAAAATCACAGAATAAAGCCCCATTTCTCATCTGGGGAATGAAATGGTATCAATTCGCAGGTTTATCTGTTCTTGGTATTATTGTCATTGGATTGATGATCTCAGGGATAAAAAAACTGATTCAAAAAATAAAAATACTAAAAAAACGTTATCTGAAAAGTGAACGATATATGTTCATGCGTTTTATCCTGTCGAAAGATGCCCCGCGTCCGTTTCTGCAAAACTTGTATAAATGGTGGGACACATTAAGAAATAAACCATCCGCTTCCATAAGTCATTCTCTTAAAGAGTATGAAGAAAAGGACATGGAAAAATGCTTTAAAGAGTACATGGGGGATACTTATTCTAACAAAAATCCTGAAAATGCAAAAAAGCTAAAAAAAGCCATGCGTGAGTTGAGAAAGAAAAATTAATAAACCAATGTATTATATCAATGAAATTATATCGAGGAAAACAGGAAATCAGGATGCATGCCAGGATCAAAGCAACCGGCCCTGTCTGTAATCTCAACTGTGACTATTGTTACTATCTTAGTAAACTGGAGTTACTCCAAACCGATAGCCGGTGGAAAATATCCGAAGAGACACTGGAAAATTTTATCCGGCAATACATTGAACAGCAAAATACCAAGGAAATAATATTTTCCTGGCAAGGGGGAGAACCTTCCTTGATGGGATTGGAATTTTTTAAAAAAGTCATTGAATTACAAAAAAAATATGCACCTCCACACGTCCGGTGTGAGAATGATTTACAAACCAATGGGACTTTATTGAATGATGAATGGTGCCGTTTCCTCAAGGAAAATAATTTTCTGGTAGGCTTGAGCATTGATGGAACCCAACGTTTACATGATGCATACAGGACTTATACAAACGGTAAAGGTTCATTTGAACATGTTTTGAATAGCGCTGGGCTATTGAATAAACATGGCGTTAGATTTGCAACCCTTACTGTAGTTAATAATCTCAATGTCAAGTATCCATTGGAAGTTTATCGTTTCCTGAGAGACGAAATCAAAAGTAAACAAATGCAGTTCATACCCATTGTGGAACCTAAAAATTTTACAACCGTAGCTCCTCAGCATTGGAATTTGTCGGATGTGCCGGAAGAAGATTCGGAACGCACCCAACCGGATCATCCTGATTCGTTTCTTGCTCCGTGGTGTGTGGAATCGGAACAATACGGAGATTTCCTGATCGCCATATTTGATGAATGGTTCAAACATGACTATGGAAGAATTTATATTCCTTTCTTTGATAGCGCGGTAGAACAATGGATAGGACGCCCCTCCCCATTATGTATATTTGCACCAATATGTGGAAAAGGAGTTGCACTGGAACACAACGGTGATGTATATGCCTGTGACCATTATGTCTATCCTGAATATAAACTAGGAAATATCAATGAAACTCCATTGGCTGAAATGGCTTTATCTCCTGATCAGGAACGTTTCGGATATGCCAAAGATTTTACTTTACCCGTCAAATGCCGGGAATGTCGCTACCTGTTCGCTTGCTCCGGAGAATGCCCAAAAAACAGACTACTGAAGACCAAACAGGGAGAACCAGGATTGAATTATTTGTGCAAAGGATTGTATAAATATTTTTCACATATAGATCCCTATATCCGGAAAATAGTACACCATCTGGGGTATGAAGTGGCTAAGGATATACCGAGATAATCCATGATAAATTGTAAGTGATACGTAAAAAAATCTATGATGAATGTAACTATATCAAACGCAGAAAATGATAGAAAATACTTAAGAATCAAACTGGAATGGGATGAGATCAAGGAAGAATACAACGACTTATTTGAACGTTACCGAAAAGTTTCAATGAAAGGTGTTCGCCAGGGAAAAGCTCCTGCCGGATTGGTAGAATCA
>JAVBSK010000270.1:0-2570 GCA_031556755.1 Bacteroidales bacterium
GAAGAATGAAAAATTATTGACAAATCAGTTTATTACAGATGGAACAGTATTGAAAAGTCCTAACTGTATTCAGGTAGAGCCAGTCTCCGGACAGGTTTACATAGGAGATTGTCCTACATATACCGGAAATGGGGATATATATATATTCTCAACGGAAGGAAAACGATTGAGTAAATTTGATTCGGGAGGTATTCTTCCTGTAAATATCTGTTTTGTTGAAAAATAATAATGCAATTTTCATACATGACTTCAAGTTCTAAATATATCCTGAGTAGTATTATTTGTCTTTTATTTCTGTCATCCTGTAATAATAAAAATTCAGGGAACAGAATAGTAAATCAGCAGTCTAACAATGATTTGAGCATACAATATGCGCAAGGTTTCAATGTATCCCGTTTTGATGACTATACCAAAATAACCATTTTTAATCCATGGATGAAGGGACAGATCATGCGGAGTTATATTTTAGTCGATAAAACGAAAGAAATGCCGAAAGATCTGCCGGAAGGAACTGTGATTAAGGTGCCCTTAGGACGTGTTGTCTGCTATTCTTCCGTACATTGCAGCATTCTTGAGGAATTGGGCGTAATTGACTCCGTTGTGGGGGTTTGTGAGCCTCAATATGTTGATATCCCAGTGATTCAGAAAAAGATCCAAACCGGAGCTATTGTTGATCTGGGGATGTCTTCCAATCCGAATGTCGAGAAAATAATGCTGATGAATCCGGATGCTATTTTGAGCTCTCCTTTGAAAGAAGTCGGTTATGGAAAAGTAGAAAGTGTCGGTATTCCTCTTATTGATTGTGTCGATTACATGGAATCAACTCCTTTAGGGCGTACAGAATGGATTCGTTTTCTGGCTTTATTGTTTGGAAAAGAAGCCCTGGCCGATTCATTATTTACAAAAACAGTACAGTCGTATCAGGAATTGAAAACCCTGGCATCATCGGTAAAGAAGCGTCCAACTGTGATTACGGAAAAAAAATACGGAAATGCCTGGCATCTTCCCGGTGGACAAAGTTATATGGCTCTTTTATTGAGGGATGCGGGTGCTGCATATTACTGGGAAAATGATTCAACAACAGGTTCTCTCTCTCTTTCATTTGAAACAGTGCTGGATAAATGTGAACGAGCCGATTTTTGGCTGATCAAATACTTTAGTAATAAGGACTTGAACTATAATGGATTACAGGCAGAATATGCTCCTTATGCTTATTTTGATGCATTTAAGAACAAACACATTTTTGGATGCAACACGGAAATGAACAGGTATTACGAAGAATTACCGATTCATCCTGATTATGTCCTGAAAGATCTTATTTCAATCTTTCATCCGGATTTACTTCCGGGATATCAGCTAAGATATTACAAGAAGCTAAGAGATTAGAAAAATATTTTATTTGGTGTACAAAAGGTTAAGTTTGGCTTAACTGGGGACATGCCTGGCTGTGAAAGTCAGGCATGTTTGTTATTTTTCTCTCATAAAGATATTGATAGGAGTTCCTGTCATATTCCAATGCTTACGTATCTGATTCTCTAAGAATCGTTTGTATGGTTCTTTGACCCATTGAGGCAGATTGCAGAAAAATACAAAACTAGGAACAGCAGTATTAGGTAATTGAGTGATATACTTGATTTTAACAACTTTTCCTTTGTTTGTAGGAGGAGGCGTATTTTCTATGATTGGTAATAGTATTTCATTCAATTTATGAGTAGAAATTTTTGTTTTCCGGATATCATAGACTTCTTTTGCAGTTTCCAGTATCTTAAAAATACGTTGTTTAGTTGTTGCGGATGAGAAAATAACAGGAACATCCACAAATGGAGCGATTCTCTCTTTAATTGCATTTTCGAAAGTTTTAATAGCCTTCTGACTTTTGTCTTCGACCAAATCCCATTTGTTAATGACGATTACAATCCCTTTATTGTTCTTTTGAATCAGGGAGAAAATATTCATATCCTGTGCTTCAATACCTCTCGTGGCATCGATCATCAGGATACAAACATCCGAATTCTCGATTGAACGAATGGCACGGATTACAGAATAATACTCCAGGTCTTCATTCACTTTTGCTTTTTTACGGATACCTGCAGTATCAATCAGATAGAAATTTAACCCGAATTTATCGTATTTTGTGTAAATGGAATCACGTGTTGTCCCGGCGATATCTGTTACAATCGTACGGTCTTCTCCGATAAATGCATTTGTAAGAGATGATTTCCCTGCATTGGGACGACCTACAATAGCAAAACGAGGCAATTCTTCTTCCGGAATATCTTCTTCTTTCTTTTGAAATTTAGATATCACAGCATCCAATAATTCTCCGGTTCCGGAACCATTTATTGCTGAAATAGCATAAGGATCTCCCAAGCCAAATTTGTAAAATTCCGCAGTCTGATGATATAATTCAAAATTATCAGCCTTATTTGCAACCAAAAATACCGGTTTTTTGGAACGGCGCAGCAGTTGGGCTACTTCGTCATCCAAATCGGTAATCCCATTCACTACATCAACTAAAAATAAGACTACATCAGCTTCTTCAAGAGCAATTTGTACCTGTTTGTTGATTT
>JAVBSK010000104.1:0-6551 GCA_031556755.1 Bacteroidales bacterium
GTCACATTGGTTAATCCCCTTGTGGCTAATGCCGCAAACGGAACATTCGGAGGTGGTGATGGTACTGTCGATAACCCTTATCTGATAGAAGATGCCGCTGACTTGAATGCAGTAAGGAGTGATCTTACGGCAAGTTACAAAATGGTGAATGATATTGATTTATCGACCTGGGCTAATATGCCTGTAGCTGGATGGGAGCCTATTGGAGCTGCAGCAAATACTTCTTTTGTTGGAAATTTTGATGGTAATGGAAAAACAATTTCAGGTTTCTGGTCAGATAGATCGGGACTTGTTGGTGTCGCTTTGTTTGGTTTTGCTACCGGAGCAGATAAAGAAACGACAACAACCACCATTAAAAATTTATCAATCATTGTTCCTGATGATAAGTCAATTAAAGCAAAAAATCGTGCAGCAGGGATTGTTGGTGCTATAACTAATTCCAGTGGGACAGCTCCGTATGGAAAAGTGTTGATTGAAGGATGTTATGTGAAGGGAACAATTACTGCGGCTGGTTCAGGTTCTGATGGTCAGTATGCCGGAGGTATTGTTTCTTATTGCACAGGTGTTACATCCTTAATCATAAAAGATTGTTATGTTGCAGGATCTGCTTCCAGTAAAACTAATCATGGTTGCGGAGGAATTCTTGGCGCTGCTAACGGGGTTTGTCCAGAACTTAAGATTGTGAATTGCTATGCTACAAATACAGTCTCAAATTCAGCAGGCCCTGCTGGTGGAATCGTGGGAATGATTACATATGGTTCAGCTCTTCCTTCTCCTGTAGTTGAAATAGCAAACACAATTGCTGCTAATCCATCTGTTTCCGCATCTGGTCAGGGTGGCCGTATTTTGGGAGAATTAAAATCCGGGGCGACTCCAATCACTTACACCACCAATGCAGCTCTTACTACTATGCTTGTGAAAGGAAATGTTATAGAAGATGGATTGGCGGATAATAAAAATGGATTGGATAAAACGGCGAAAGAACTTGCTGTTGCATCCACTTATACAGGTTGGGATTTTGAAAACACATGGAACATGCCTAACGGAACATATCCTTTCCCTGTTCTGAAAAATCTTTCAATAACAGCTCAACCATCGGCTTTCCCATCGGATGCAGTATATGCTTATACTGTGGATGTAACTACTTCCGTATCTGGAACAGGAGGAGCTATTTCAGCTTCTGAAACAGCTTTGCCAGCCGGAAATAACGCTGTTACCATTACGTTTACACCCGAACAAGGGATGAAACTTACATCATTGATGGTTAACGGAGAAAACAAAATTGCTGATGTAGTGACCAATCAATACACATTGACAAATATCATTAAAGATTATACGGTGGTGGCTACTTTCGGTACGGGTACAGGAACAACTGAAACAACACTTACCGGAATAACAGCTTATGTGAATCAAGAGGAACAATTAATTATTGATGGTAAATCCGCATCTTCCTCAGCTTACATATTGGATTGCGCCGGACGTCTGGTCGCTGTTACAAAATCCGCTCAGTTTGACATTTCTTCTTTTGCAGCAGGGATATACCTTGTGAAAGTAGAAGGAAAAGTAGTGAAATTTATAAAATAAGCATTTTAAAATTTTGTTGAGAAACTGTTTAATTTTTCAACTACTTACATTTCAAATACATTTTCATCAGTTCTTTTTTTCTTCATGTCTTTGCTTTATAGATTAACAGTTATTGTTCGTCTTCAATCAAAAACACAAATCATCTAAAGAAAGAACTGATGAAATTTTTTTAACAACTTCCTATTAAATTCTGATTTTGAAGCGATATCCGGGAGGGTTTATTTCAATAGTCCGGGCTTCGGAAAATGACAGAATATTTACAATTCCGGTTATTGGAAATTCTCGAATCATGAAAGAACAAAAAAAAAATATCTTCTGTTGGATATTCTTGATAATTTTCCCCATATGCGCTTTTTGTGGAGGGAAAAATAAAATAATTGATGTGGATTCCCTTTCGGAAAAGGCCGCATCGCAATATATATACTTGAAAAATAAGTTGAACGGACAAAATTCTTTTCCAAAAACATACAACAGATTCGTCGATCGTCTGCAAACAATCGCTTCCGATTGGTGGTGTAGCGGATTCTATCCCGGCGCGTTGTTTTACCTTTTTGAAGCAAGCGGAAAAAAAGAACTATATGAAGAAGGTGTCCGGATGTTGAACCTGCTTGAAAAAGAACAATACAATACGAGTACACACGATATCGGATTCATGATGTATTGCAGTTTTGGTAATGCCGACAGGATATCACCTTCCCCTAAATATAAGGAAATAATCATCAATAGCGCCAACTCACTTATCACAAGATTTAATCCCAATGTAGGATGCATCAAATCACACAATCGTAAACCCGAAGATTTTGTTGTGATTATTGACAATATGATGAATCTCGAACTACTTTTCCGGGCGACACAAATTACCGGAGATAGCTTGTATTACAAAATTGCAGTAAAACATGCGGATACGACAATGAAAAATCACTTCCGGCCGGACAATAGTTTGTACCATGGAATCAACTATAATCCCGAAACCGGAAAAATTGCCAATTATCAGGCCGGACAAGGATATTCGGAACAATCTTCCTGGTCGCGTGGACAAGCTTGGGGATTGTATGGATATACCATGATGTATCGTTTCACCAAACAACAAAAATATCTGGAACAAGCCATTCGATGTGCCGAGTTTCAACTGAATCATCCCCATATGCCGGAAGATCTGATTCCTTATTGGGATTATAATGCCCCGGGAATTCCGGATGCTTTACGCGATGCTTCTGCTGCGGCGATCAATTGTTCCGGACTGCTCGAACTATCCCAATATACTTTGGGAAAACAATCTTCAGTCTATTTTCAATCGGCGGAGAAGATGCTTTCCGTTCTTTCTTCAAGGGAATATACTGCTCCCAAAAATACAAACGGTGGATTTATCCTGATGCACTCTGTCGGAAATATTCCCTCTATGACAGAGATTGATGTTCCGTTGACGTATGCCGATTATTATTATCTGGAAGCTTTGAAAAAATATAAAGAGATGACAATGGACTAACTAATGCATCAATTTTAGGTTGAATAATAAGATGAAAACGAATATTTTTTGTATATGTCTTTTTCAATTGCTGTTTTTGAATACATTGATTGTACATGCTCAAAAAACAGAAAAAATTTCGGTTATCCCTGCGGACTTTTTGTGTGAATATCTGGAAAATCCCTTGGGATTGGACGTGTCGCAACCTCGTCTGAGTTGGAAGTTGAAAGCTCTTGATTCCAATAAACGAGGACAAAAACAGACCGCTTATCAGATAATGGTAGCAAGTACGGAGGAATTACTTCTATCCGGTAAACCGGATTTGTGGAATTCAGGAACAGTAAAATCCGATCAATCCGTGAATGTTGTATATCAGGGAAAAGCCTTACGATCGGGACAAACCTGTTTCTGGAAACTCCGGATTGCTGATGAGTCCGGTATTTGGTCGGATTGGAGCATTCCTGCACATTGGACTATGGGTGTCTTTTCGCAGGATTGGCAAGCCGAATGGATCGGAAGCAATGATATTTCCAAATCGGGAATTTACAAGAAAGAAATTGATAATGAGTTGTCTGATCCTTGGTTCCGCAAGACATTTGTATTGAATAAATCCCCGAAACGAGCGATTATTTATGTGGCGTCGGTTGGTTATCATGAACTATATGTCAACGGACAAAAAATTGGAGATGATGTTTTAGCGCCATCAGTAACCGATCATAAAACCCGTGCCCGGTATCTAACATACGATATAACTCAACAACTGAAAAAGGGAGAAAATGTGATTGCTTTGTGGCTTGGAGTATCCTGGTCGATATTTCCGGCATATCAAACAGCAGATAAACCGGCTGCTCCTATTGTATCGGCTCAGGCGGAAATCTCATTTTCTGATGGAAAAAATATACAAATCATTACCGATAAAACCTGGAAGACACATTCGAGTCCCAATACTTTAACGGGATATTGGGACGCACATCATTTCGGCGGGGAAATTTATGATGCCAGGAAAGAAATGCCAGGATGGAATAACGTCGGATTCAATGATATAAATTGGAACACAGTATCCGTTGTTGAACCTAAATTGATTATTTCTGCCGAGAAAATAGAACCTAACCGGTTGATAAAAGAAATAAATCCGGTATCGGTAAATGAAGTGAAACAGGGAATTTACCGCATTGATATGGGTGTCAACTACGCCGGTTGGTTTGAAATGGATTTTTCAGGAACCCCGGGAGATACCGTCACCTTCAGATTTTCGGAAAGAGAAGGAGCTTCTTCTTCCTTCGGATTACAAAGCAAATATATCATTGGCTCAACCCGAAAGGAAACATTTCGTAACCGGTTTAATTATATGTCCGGACGTTGGGTTCAAGTATCAGGACTGAAAGAAAAACCGGCATTAAACCAAATCAAAGGCTGGTTGATTCGTACGAATTTCAAGAGAACCGGAGACTTTGAATGTGATCATACCTTACTAAACAAGATATATAATACCACGTTGTGGACTTTTGAGAATTTGACATTAGGCGGTTATGTCGTCGATTGTCCGCAACGGGAACGGAGAGGATACGGAGGCGATGCACTCGCAACAACCCGAACAGGGTTAAATAATTACCAGTTGGGCGCTTTTTATTCCAAATGGATGGAAGACTGGCGGGATGTTCAGGGAACGGATGGAAATGTTGCATATACCGCACCTACTTATATTGGTGGGGGCGGCCCTTCCTGGAGTGGTTTTTGTGTAACTTTACCTTGGGAAATTTACAAGCAATATGGAGACAAACGTATTCTGGAAGAAAGCTTCCCAACAATCCAACGTTGGCTTGATTTTCTGGAAACAAAGTCAGAAAAAGATATGTTGGTACGTTGGGGTGGAAAATGGAGTTTTCTGGGAGACTGGCTTTGGCCTGATGTCTGGCCGGAAAGATCTGCGATAGAAAAGCAAGGCAAAGGACTTGGAGATACACGGGAAACCCTTTTCTTCAATAATTGTATCTGGATATATAATCTGAAACTGGCTGCGGAGATTGCCGGTATTCTGGGAAATGAAAATGCAGGAGAGTATCGTAAACGTGCAGATGAAGTTCGCAAGGCTGTTCATCATACATTTTTTAATCCGGAAGATAACAGTTATGTGAATGGATTTCAAGGATATCTGGCGATTGCGCTGCTTGTCGATTTACCTCCTGAGGAATTACAAGCTGCTGTTTGGAAAAGATTAGAAGATGAAATTATGATTCGTAGAAAAGGTCATATCTGGTCAGGAATCACTGCAGGTTCATTTTTATTGAACACATTGTTGGATAATAACAGAAATGATCTGATTTATTCGATGGCAATGAAAGAAGATTTTCCTGGTTGGGGTTATATGCTCAAAGATGATAAGGATGTCGGAACTTTTTATGAAGATTGGGAATGCCGGGGTTCTGCGATTCACAGTTCTTATCTTTATATCGGAAGTTGGTTTACCGAAGGATTAGGAGGTATTCAACGTCCGGAAGCAGGATACAAAAATTTTGTTCTCAAACCCTGGATTAATAAATCAACAGGCCCTCGTAAAGTTCATGCTCATTATGATTCTTTATATGGACGCATTGCAACCGATTGGGCGGTGACAGGAAATAATCTACAGCTTGAAGTCACTGTTCCGCCTAATACCTCCGCCACTTTATGTCTGCGATATATAGATTCTCATTCCATAAAAGAAAGTGGGAAATCTGTATCCGAAGCGAAAGGAGTGCGTGGGAAAACCGGAAACAGGAATGAAACCAACATACAACTCTCTCCCGGAATTTATAAATTCACTGCAATATTAAAATAATTAATCATATCAGATATGCAATTCAGAAATACTTGTAACTGTAAAATAAAGATTGCTCTGCTTGTTTTCCTAAGCGGATTTATTTTCTCTGCATATGGACAAACAAAATTGAATCCATCGCCGGAAAAATTAATGGGAAATCGTTTTTTAACATTAAACACAGTTATCCGGGTAAATCAGATTGAGGTAACACGGGATAAAAGTGTTGGGGCTGATGAGCGGAAATTACATACTCCTGAAAAAGTTATTGCATTCAGAAAAGCTGTTTCTTCTGAATTTCCCGAAGCAAGGATTACCTGGGCTTTCAGTTGGCTGGCATTACAAGATACTACGGAGAATTATAAAAAAATTCGTGAATTAGTAGTTGGATATCATCATCAATATGGAGACGATATCACTTTCATCCCTGGAGCATATTTTGCCAATGCTTACAATACCAGAGATCAGGTGAATAAAGATTTACATGAAGGTCTGGCTAAAGTAAGTGAGATTGTTGGTAATAATTTTAGACCAAAGAGTGTTGTCGCCGGATTTTTGGCTGCAGAAAACCAACAATACCTTGCCGAAAAAGAAGGAATTCATGTTTGTCAAGGCAATATATGGAGTCAGTTTTCTATAGACAACCAAGATGGGGATGGTGCTGTATCTTACCCGTTTTATCCGTCAAAAGAACATTTCTGTAAG
>JAVBSK010000286.1:0-2536 GCA_031556755.1 Bacteroidales bacterium
GATATACAACAAGTTTTGATGTGTCGGTCACAATGAATAATGTTCCGATGAAAGATGTCAATATCCGCTACGAATTATCATACGATATGATGCCTCCTTTCAAAACAGAGAATGTAGTATTGAAAAATGGGAAATTAAAAATAGAAGGCGGCTCAATGAAAGTCGCCGGATTCCTTCGTTGCCGGGTATTTGCTTCTTACAACGGAAAAAATTATATCGGCTTGGCGACTGCTGGTTTTGAACCTGAAAAAATCAAACCAACAGCTACTATGCCGGACGATTTTATGTCATTTTGGGAAAATGCCAAAGCTGAAAATAATAAGATTCCCGTAGATGCTAAATTAAGGCTATTACCTGAAAAATGCACTTCAAAATCAAATGTATATGAATTGTCCATTCAAAATTACAACATAGGTTCCCGATTATACGGGATTCTTTGCGTACCCAAGACTCCTGGAAAATATCCTGCTTTGTTGCGGGTGCCGGGTGCCGGAATAAGACCGTATAATGGAAACACTTCTGTTTCGGATAATGGAATGATTTGTCTCGAGATAGGTATTCATGGTATTCCGGTTACGATGGATCAATCCATCTATGATAACCTGCGTTTCGGAGCTTTACAAAATTATCAGAATTTCAACTGGGACAATCGGGATAATGTTTATTATAAACGGGTATACTTGGGATGTATTCGCGCTGTTGATTATATTTTCTCCATGGATGAGTTTGACGGAGAAAATATTGTTGTTCAAGGAGGAAGCCAGGGTGGCGCACTTTCTATAGTTACGGCGGCGTTGGATAATCGGATCAAAGGTTTAGTCGCTTTTTATCCTGCCCTGTGTGATCTGACAGGTTATTACAACGGCAGAGCCGGCGGATGGCCTCATCTATTTAAGAATTCTTCTGAAGAAACTTGTGTGTTGAAACAAAAAGTGAAAACAACCGGATATTATGATGTGGTAAACTTCGCAAAAATACTGAAATGTCCGGGATTTTATTCATTCGGATATAACGATATGGTTTGTCCACCTACATCTGTCTTTTCAACATATAATGTTATTACTGCTCCGAAAGAACTATTCATAGTCCCGGAAACACAACACTATGCTTATCCTGAGCAATGGAATTATGCAGCAGAGTGGTTTTCTAAATTATTGAGTAAAAGCATAAAAAATATAGAACGATTGCCATAGATAGGGTTAATAACTGCATACTGCTGTCATTAATTTGTAGATTAAGTATTTTAATAATACTTTTGCACCTGAAATTTTGAAAGTTCTGAAACCACTGATATCCTTGGTTTCAGGACTTTTTTATTAACTAAATGCAGACTCATTTTATGGTTATAAAATATTTTGAATATGTTGCAAAGGATTAAAGTTCTTATCTTGAATTACTTATTCTTTTTGTTAATTTTCGTTTTTCAAAAACCCCTGTTTCTTATATATCATTGGGAACAATCTTTAAATGCCGGACTGGGTAATTGTTTGAAAGTTATATCTTCCGGATTCCCAATGGATCTGTCTATGGCCGGGTATTGTACTGTAATTCCTTTGTTGTTGCTCCTGTTTTCCTTTTTTATACCGGTTAAATATTTATCCGGGATTCTGAAAACTTATTATATTCTGATTGACTTCCTGATTGCTCTTGTTTTTATTCCCGACCTGGAATTATATTCTTATTGGGGATTCAGGATAGATTCTACGATTTTTACATATATTGTAGATCCGGTTGGAGCGGCGGCAAGCGTATCCGCCTGGATTATTGTAGCTTTGGTTTTGATTGTCCTAGCCTACACTTTCCTTCAATATTTAGTGTTGAAACCTGTTGTTAGGGAATTTATAAAAATAGAAAAAAGGTCGGGGAAATTTCTAGAGGCTTTTCTGCTCATAATTACCTCGGGGTTGATTTTTATTGCAATCAGGGGAGGAGTTACGACTTCTACCATGAATGTGGGACGGGTGTATTTCAGTGAAAGTATGTATTTGAATCATGCGGCGATCAATCCGGTATTTAATATGTTTTTTTCAATTAAACTGAAAGAAAATTTTGCTTCCGAGTATCGTTTCATGGAAGACTGCGAAGCGCACCGGATTTTTGATGACCTGATGGCTGTTCCCTCCAATACGGATACGATTCCCTTGTTATTGAATACGAACAGACCAAATATAATTTTCGTCATGTTGGAAAGTTTTGGGGCGGTAGTTATGGAATCTCAGGGAGGATACAAAGATGTAGCTCCCAATCTGAGTAAACTTTCAGAAGAAAGCGTATTTTTTAATAATCTCTATGCTAATAGTTTCAGAACAGACAGGGGGCTTGTAGCGGCCTTAGGAGGCTATCCGGCGCAACCAACGATGTCTATTCTCAAATATCCCAAGAAAGCGCAATCCCTGACATCTATACCTAAGGTTTTGTCGCAGAACGGATATAAAACTTCTTTCCTTTATGGTGGTGATGTGTCGTTCGCTTATATAAAATCTTTCCTGGTTGCACAAATGATTACAGACATCACACAAGATACTGATTTTCCGAT
>JAVBSK010000262.1:0-4589 GCA_031556755.1 Bacteroidales bacterium
GATGTTTTACAAACTTCATTACAAACCTGACAGCCGGATTGTTGGCCTATAGCTTTCTGCCAAAGAAACCGTCTATCAAGGTCAATTACTATGATGAAAAGCAACTGATGTTGTTTTAATTTTATATCGAACTCACGTTAAGTTATTCAATAGTAAATTCATGTTTTTATCGTAACTTGCTGATTGTTAATATCTTTGATGTTCTGCATCGGGAAATAGTTATTGTTTGCGTAGAACCGTAGTTACAATAACTTTATAAATCGCGAAAAGCAGTAGGTATTCCTTTTGATTTAACAGCAACCGTGCTTTTTCCGTTATTCAGTAAGACTTTGATACGCGCTCGTCCGTTGTAAGCCTGCACTTTCCAGGAGCCGGTGGAAGTTCCTTGATTTTGAATCAGTTGCCCGTCTCCTGCCAGTTGAAATTCTATGAAATTCTTTGAGTCTAAGCACAAAACACCTTGATTGTCGCGAAGTTCGGCTTCCACCCAAGCATAATTGTCCCCTTTTTCAATAACTTTGACTTGCAGTTTCACTGGAGTATTCCACGACTTTGTTTGATAATCGAACGATATTTCGTCCATAATTTCCGGATCATTCTTTTTACCGGCTTTTTTCCCGATAGCTTTGACTGTGTTATTTCCTTTCAAGAAAGCAGTCTCCCAACGAAGTCCCGCAGCCGGAAAATTCTGAGAATTGCGTTTCTTGATTCCCAAACTTTTTCCGTTCAGGAATAATTCCACTTCATCACAATTAGAATAAACTTTAATGGTTTTTACT
This sequence comes from Bacteroidales bacterium, assembly GCA_031556755.1. GTDB lineage: Bacteria > Bacteroidota > Bacteroidia > Bacteroidales > Azobacteroidaceae > JAIRVZ01. The sequence continues at coordinate 780 of JAVBSK010000262.1, forward strand.
TCATTTTCTTTTCCCCAACGAGTCTGCCATGTATGCCCGTAAATATGTATCATCGGTTTTTTTGCCCAATAAGATTGGAAAACATAGAAAGCTTCTTTCTTAGTCAGATCACGCTCCGTTACTCCTTTTTGGTTTACATAAGGAACCGGATTTTCCGGACGAACCGGAGTCGAAAAGTCTTTAAAGGGCCAATAAGCCGCACCCGTAAGCCAATCCATGGTTTCCTGTTCTTTCAAATGCCAGTCGATCAGATCGCAAATATAAGTTTCCGACCAATCGCTATCTTTGGAAACACGAGAATTGCCTCCGTACAAGGAAGCATCGCCAGCCCTTTCATCAGCAGAACCATCCGTTTTTATTTTATCAATGCCGATATATGCATCTTCCGCATGTCTTCGGGCATGGTTATCCCCACCCCACTCCACATGTAAAAAACGATCTACCTGTTGCATTTCGCTGTATGAAACCTTTTTATAATCGGTATAAACGCCTCTGTACCATCCAGCCCAAATAGAGGGCGAATACACATCAACAATATCTTTACAAAAATCGCAACGACGAATACAGGTCAAACGAGTGCTATCCAATTGATGAGATAAATCATGAAGTTTTTTCATAAAAGCGCGTATCTTATCTTTATTGAATGTAGGAAAATCATTGGGCCAATCATTTTCATTACCCATTCCCCACAAAATAATCGAAGGATGATTGCGATGTTGGGTAATCATATTCGTAAGCATGCGTTTAGCTTGCGCCTGATAATCTTTACCTCCCAATCCTCCCCGGCACCAGGGAATTTCTTCCCATACTAAAATTCCGAGCTTATCACATTGCTCCAAAACAATTCTCGATTGTTGATAATGTCCCAAGCGTATAAAATTCACACCCATTTTTTTCATCATTTCCATTTCCCGGATAATCATTTCCTCGGTCATGGCAGCGGCAACTCCGGCATGATCTTCATGGCGATGCGTTCCTTTTAACAATAATCGTTTACCATTCAGAAAAAAAGGACATTTTTTCTTAAACTCGAAATGACGGAATCCGAACTTTTCCTTATAAATCTGAGTAGCTTCAGCCGTTCTTAATTTTATTTCACAAGTATATAAAAGAGGGTTTTCCGGATTCCACAATGCCGGTTTTTTAATTTCTTCCGACAATACAGTTTGTATATCTTTGAACGAATTGAGTTTGAGATTTTTCGTTTGCAATACTTTACCTTCGGGAGTAATAATTTTGATATTTAAATCCGCATCATTGGCATTATTTGTATCTAAGAAATCAAGTTGAATATCTAATTTTCCTGTCCGTCCTTTTTCATCAACAGAAGCGTTAACAATTAAATTCCTGATTGATAAAGGAGGAAGGTACACCAAATTCAGATAACGATAAATACCTCCGTAAACATTGAAATCCGACAAATCGGAAGGAAGCATTTCCGTATCCCTTGAATTATCGCATCGGATCAACAAAGGGATTTTTCCGCCAAAACGGTTGGCATCTTTCGATTGCAGGAATAAGTCGACAGCTTTAGTAATATCAACCGTCCACTCATCATATCCACCCACATGTGAACCCACTTTAGTCATATAAACATACACCTCTGTTTTTTGTCCGGCGCCTTCAAAATGCAATACCGTTCTACCGTTTTTATATGGATTTTCTACACTTAAATAGGTTCTGTACCAACCGGGACCTTGATAATAATTGACATCAGGATCTACCGCGTCTTCCGCATTAAAACAATGAGGCAAAGTAACTTTCGTCCAGAGTGGAACTGTTTCGGAAGAGCCTTCCGCAGCCGGACGAACAGCCTCCCAAGTGCTTCCTAAATCCTCGTGCAAGAATTCCCAACCCTCGTTTAATCTATTTTTCTCCGGATAGTTGATTTGAGCAAATGTAGAAATACTTATCAATATCAATAGTAGTGTAAATTTAGTCTTCATGATTTTATTTTATTTGGTTAACGTGAGTTCGATATAATTTTCGTAGAAAAACAGTTTCTTAATTATCAACATAATTTTTCCGGAGGAAAATCATATCAATAGGAATTAGAGACCGATTCCGGCATATTTTGTTCGGTAAGACATTAAAATGAATGCCCTTCGGGCAATTAACAATAGGGAAAATTCATTTTCTATTGATATTCAAGACCTCCAGTCTATTGCTTATGTCGAACTCACATTTGATTAAGTGCATCGTAACAATTAATTTATATGAATGGATATGAAAATACCATCACTTATAATAATCAATTTTAAAACATTAAAGACTTGGAAACTGTTTTAAAAATTTATAAACACATTAGTATTTTAAAAGCGGATGCTTTTTAGTGCTGTCTCCTAAAGACTAATTCATGAAAAGGTGCATTATAATATTCCTTTGTCTAATTTTTAACCTGATCTGTTCCGCATCAGAGAAATACATTTTTTCCAATCTTTCGCTAAAAAACGGACTATCTCAACTTACCGTTTTGTGTATTTACCAAGACAGTCAGGGATATATGTGGTTTGGTACTCGCAACGGATTGAATAAGTTTGACGGATACCACTTCGATATATTTAAAAACAAACCGGGAGATGCTTCTTCCATTAGCAACAATCACATTTTATCCATCACGGAAGATTCATCGGGCAATCTTTGGATAGGGACAAACAACGGATTAAATAAATTGGATGTATCAACTAATACATTCAAACGGTATCTATATGATCCTGAAGACAAATATTCGCTATCTCAAAATATGGTGGCATCACTATGTACCGATCAGAAAGGGAATTTATGGATAGGGACTGACAACGGTCTCAATTTATACCATCCGGAAACCGATAGCTTTGAAAGAATCAATCCTGATAATTTTTTCTCAAACAATACAATTAATTCGATTGCAATTACCCGGGATAATCGATTGGTATTAGGAACAATGTATAAGGGATTGGCGATTTTGGATCCTCAGAAGGGATTTAACAAGAGCGCTTGTTCTTTTTATCAGAATAAACCGGAAAATCCTCACTCTTTGAGTTCCGATCAAATTCGTTCGGTTTTTGTCGACACTAAAGACAATATTTGGATAGGAACTATTTCTTCCGGACTGAACTTATTAAAAAACACCGAAAATAGAAAACTTAACGCTTCTTTCATTATATACACGCAATCCGACGGACTTACCAATAATTATATCAGAGGAATCAAAGAATCACCGGAAGGCAATATTGTTATAGGAACATTCAACGGACTAAGCGTTATTCATCCGTCCGAAGAAATTGAAAAATACAATACGTATGATCCCGAACGCGGAAATTTAAGCCATTATTCTATTTCTCCGATTTTCTTCGATCGAAATCAAACACTTTGGGTAGGCACTTATGCCGGCGGCGTGGATTATTCAAATCCTTACGGAAAACAATTTAATTTTTATAATATTGATTCGGAATTAAAAACCGTTACCGGAATTATGGGACCTATGGTAGAATCGGAAACGGAATTGTTTATCGCTACCGAAGGAGGCGGACTGCTTTGTTTCGACAAACGAAAAGAAACTTTTAAGCAATACAGAATTCACACCAATGCAGAATTCTCTTACTCCGGAAATATTCTTAAATCTTTATGTATGGATAAGGGAAAAATTCTTTGCGGAACCACCGAAGGTATGATTTATTCCTTCGACCCCAAAATCGAAAAATTTACCTTTTTATACGAAACAGAAGAAAAAAGCTCTATTTATGTACTTCAGCGCAACTCCGAAGGCAATCTCATTGTCGGAGGAATAAATCGCATAGGACTAATCTCAATCGCGCCCTCCGGTGTAAT
>JAVBSK010000235.1:0-8946 GCA_031556755.1 Bacteroidales bacterium
CATATAATTATGTACTTTATTTCTTGCAGAAGAATGAAAACAGAAAGAACTATATCTGTCTGATATATTAGACATCATAGAAGTATTTATAGTATTGATAGAAAGTCAGGATGATTTCTATAAGGTTTATACTGAATTTAAAAAACTCCAGCAAGACTGGAAAGAAATCAAAGCTGTTCCGCAAGCCAATGTTAACGATCTTTGGAAAGAATATCAACTCTACAGCGAAAAGTTCTACGATTTACTGAAGATAAACAATGAAATGCGAGACTATGATTTCAAGAAAAACTTGGAATTGAAAGAAGCATTGTGTGAATCCGTAGAGAAATTAGATAAAGAACCGGATATCATTTCTGCATTTTATCAATTACAAAAATTCCATCAGGATTGGAGAGAAATAGGTCCTGTCGCTAAAGAATTCAGAGAGTATATCTGGGAAAGATTTAAAAAAGCGTCTACCGTTATCAACAAAAAACACCAGGATCATTTCGAAGCCTTGAAAGAGCTTGAACAAAGGAATTACGAAGAAAAGGTGAAAATTTGTGAAGAAATGGAAGCCATCGACTATGATTCCCTGAAAACTTTCAAAGACTGGGATAACGAAAACAAGAAAGTATTGGAGCTTCAGGAAAAATGGAAGAGTATCGGATTTGCTCCTAAAAAACATAATGTAAAAATATTTGAACGCTTCAGAAATACTTGCGATTCATTTTTTCAAAAGAAAGGAGATTACTACAGAGAAGTCAAAGGTTTGATGGATAATAACCTGAAGAAAAAAGAAGCTTTATGTAAAAAGGCCGAAGCATTGAAAGACAGCCAGGAATGGAAAGAAACGACGGATAAAATGATTGCTTTACAAAAAGAATGGAAGACGATCGGTTCTGTTTCACGTAAACATTCGGATGTGATTTGGAAACGCTTTATTGCAGCTTGTGATTATTTCTTCGATCAAAAAAACATCCATTTTTCTTCTCAAAAGACAGAAGAAGTAGAAAACCTGGCTGCAAAAAAAGCAATCATCAAAAAAATCCAAACTATCGAAGAAACGCTGAATGCAACAGAAACTACTTCGATTATCAAAGAATTAATGGCCGAATGGAATGGAATCGGACATGTACCTTTCAAGGAGAAAGACAGGATATACAAAGAATATCGCGAAGCGATGGACAAACATTTCGACCGTTTGAAAATCGATGAGTCGGAAAGAAGGTTACGAACCTTTAAAACAAATCTGAACGATATCAAATCGGGAGACAAATCAAAAAATAAGTTACTTGGCGAACGGGATAAATTGATGAGAACCTATGAACGTCTCAGAAATGATATTCAGACCTATGAAAATAACATTGGATTCCTTTCTGTTTCATCCAAAGGCGGAGGAGGTTTAGTCAAAGAAATGAACCGCAAAATTGAAAGTCTGAAAGAAGAATTGAAACTGATTGAGAAAAAAATTCTGGTTATTGACGAAAATTTTGAATGAAAATAGGAATTCTTTCTTCAGGAGGAGACTGTCCTGGTATCAATGCTGCTATCAGAGGGATAGGAAAAGTTGCCATAGCTCACTATGGCATTGATGTCATCGGGATTCGGAGCGGATTCCTCGGATTGATCAACAAGGATTTCATCCCCCTCAATGAAAGTTCCCTCTCGGGAATTCTCAATTTGGGAGGAACTATTTTAGGGACTTCCCGGGAGAAACCTTTCCGGAAATTAATTTTTTCCTCCGCAGAGGAAGATAAGCCTCATATCATTAAAGACAATTATCACCAGTTAGGGTTGGATTGTCTGGTCTGTATCGGTGGAAATGGTACTCAGAAAACCGCCCATAAACTCTCCGAATCAGGACTGAATATCATCGGTGTTCCCAAAACAATCGATAATGATGTGTGGGGAACGGATCTTAGTTTTGGTTTTGATACGGCCGTAAATATTGCAACTGACGCTATTGACAGATTACATTCCACCGCAAATTCACACAACCGGGTTATGGTCATCGAATTGATGGGACATCATGCCGGATGGATAGCACTCCATGCCGGAATGGCTGGGGGAGCGGATGTTATTCTTTTGCCTGAATTGGGATTCGATATCGACATTGTCAAAAAAGCAATAATGAAGCGGACGAATAGCGGAAAACTTTATTCAATAGTTGCTGTTGCAGAAGGAATAGAAATCAAAGGAAAAAAGAATAAAAAATACAAACATCCTGCTACCTACATTGCGGAAACCATAGAAGAATCGACCGGAATAGAAGCGCGTGAAACCGTCTTAGGATATATTCAACGAGGCGGAAGCCCTTCTCCTTTCGATCGCAACCTGGCGACCCGGTTCGGAGGACATGCCGCCCAATTGATTTCCGAAGAGAATTTCGGACGTATGGTATGCCTCAAAGATGGAAAAATATCTTCGGTGGAACTCAGTAAGGTTTCGGGAAAAATAAAGTCCGTGCCGTCCCAGAATGACCTTATTTTACAAGGAGAAAGAATGGGTATTTCATTCGGCATATAAACTAAATTTTATCATCTCTTCACTTATCATTTAATACCAGGCACTTATAATGAATAAGATTTATCTTGTTTTATTGTGTTGTTTGTATTTTGCAGCACACCAATCAGTTGCACAAAATAAAAATCGGGACGAAGTAAAGGAAAACATTCCTTTGGATTCTATCCGCCTGAGCGATCCATTTATTCTCGCTGACAAAAAAACAAACATGTATTACATGACCGGAACCGGAGGTCGGTTATGGAAAAGTAAGGATTTGAAATACTGGACAGGTCCTTACCGGGTAGTAAAAACCGATCCGGCATCCTGGATGGGACAGAATCCGATGATTTGGGCGGCCGAAATTCATGAGTATGAAAACAAATATTATTACTTCGCTACTTTTACGAACCGGGATGTCAAAATAGATACCGTCGGAAAAAATGTAATCGAAAGACGGGCTTGCCATGTGCTGGTAAGTGATAAACCCGATGGCCCTTATGTTCCCATGAAAGATCCCACTTATCTTCCTCCTAATATGCCGACATTGGACGGAACACTTTGGAAGGATAAAGATGGAAAGCCTTACATGGTTTACTGTCACGAATGGTTACAAAATGGAAATGGTACTATCGAAAAAATAGAATTGAAGTCCGATCTGAGCGGTTCGATAGGCAAAGGAAAAATCCTGTTTCGGGCAAGCGATTCTCCATGGAGCCGGGAGAAAATAAATGGAAATATTGTTTCCAACAGGGTAACAGACGGACCATTTTTGTTTTATACAGAAACCGGACGATTGGGAATGATTTGGACTAGTTGGATATATGATGTCTATACACAAGGAGTTGCTTATTCTGAAAGTGGAACCTTAAATGGGCCGTGGATACAGGAAAAGGAACCGATCACTCCTTCTGATTATGGACATGGAATGTTATTCCATACGTTCGAAGGAAAATTGTTGATGTCATTACACAGTCACAAAGACGTAAACAGTCGTTATATCCGTATTCCAAAATTATTTGAAGCCGACTTATCCGGAAATAAATTGGTAGTAGAAAAGCCCTATATTCCCAAAGAAAAATATTCCATTCCGTGCGAAAAGAATATGTCTGCCTATCTGTTTGTTTTCTTCACAGATCCCACACACAGCCTTTTTATGGCGACAAGCCGCGACGGATATGTTTTTACCGCCATCAACGATGGAAATCCCATCATCGCAGGAGATAGTATCGCTGACCAGAAAGGGATACGCGATCCACATATCTGCAGGGGGCCTGACGGCGCTTTTTACATGGCCATGACAGACCTGCATATATTCGGCAAACAAAAAGGGTTTCGTTCCACCCAATGGGACAGGGATGAAAAGGAATATGGATGGGGAAACAACCAAGGTCTTATCCTGATGAAGTCTTTTAATCTTATCCATTGGACAAGAAGTAATGTCAGAATAAACAAAGATTTTTCTGAATTTGAGAATATCGGATGCGCCTGGGCTCCAGAAACAATCTACGATCCGGTAGAAAAAAAAATGATGATCTATTTTACCATGCGTTTAGGTAACCAGAAAACCCAACTCTACTATGCCTATACGGACGATGATTTTACCCGTCTCATATCTACTCCCCGTTTGTTATTCGAATATCCCAATCCCCACATTCAGGTTTTGGATGCAGACATCACCCATCTGGCTAATGGAAAATACTGCATGATGTATGTCGCCCAGGAAAAACCCGGAGGAATCAGAATGGCAATGTCCGACAAAATACACAGCGGTTATGAATACAACCCTCAATCTGTTGATTTTGAACGAGGTTCCTGTGAAGCTCCTAATGTATGGAAACGCATCGGAGAAAACAAATGGGTGGTAATGTATGATGTTTTCAGTATCAAACCTCATAATTTCGGGTTCTGCGAGACGAGCGATTTCATTACATTCAAAGACTTGGGACGGTTCAATGAGGGGGTTATGAAAACCACCAATTTCACCTCTCCCAAGCATGGTGCTATTATCCCGATTACGGCAGAGGAAGCCGACCGACTGGAAAATTATTATCAAAAATAAAATACAGAGTCAGAGAATATTATTTTAACTTGAAAACAGGCAAGGTTTCCCCTTCCCGAATACTCCAGATCTGATTGAAATCCCAACCCAATCCGGTTTGAAAAGTCGACTGCAGGTATAATTCCTGTATTATTTTACTGATTCCGGTTTTTTCCTGAGATTTGGTATTTTGTTGTTGTACTTTTCCATTGACCGTCATGCTTTCAAGAGCGTAATTGTTCTCTATGACAGCATTTTCTCCCGGCTCTCCGAATATCCGTTCTGCAAATTTACCGGAAATCGCAATGACTGAAGTTGAAGCTGAAAGAGAATTTTTGAGACTTCCGAAAATGGCGCCAACCAATCCACCGACATATTGTATGCCGGAAACAGAACCGGAAGTGTAGCAATTGGAGACAGAGCCGAGGCATTGTCCTATCAATCCTCCTATATAAATTCCGGATCCAATCACATTTCCGGTTGAATAGCAATCTGAGAAAGAACAATTTTCCTTATCTGTACCAACCAATCCGCCGACCAGATTCTTCCCGGATACGGCTCCCGTTGCAAAACATTTTGTTACGGATTCATTGTTTTTTCCGATCAATCCGCCAATCCGGTCTTCTTTGCCTTCAACGACTCCGGTAGCGTTACATTCCATTATATTACCCGATTGACTGACTCCTATCAATCCGCCCAGATAGGATTTTCCGCTTACCTTACCTGTGGCATAAGCATTTGAAACCGATCCGTTGTTCATCCCAATCAATCCGCCGGCATAACCTTCCACACCATCAACCGTCCCGGTTGCATAAATTTTACTAAGAGGTTTATCTGTTTCACTTGAACCTATCAAACCGCCGACAATGGTCATTCCTTTCACATTTCCGACAGCACGGCTGTTATCTACGCTACCATAATAATTCCATCCGATCAATCCGCCGACATAAGCGCGGCCAGATACAGAGCCGGATGCCATACAATTCACTATGGTTCCGTTATTCTGACCTATCAATCCGCCTATATTTTCCTGAACTCCTTCTACCGTACACTTCGAATCACAGTTGGAAATACGTCCTTTCTGTACCAATCCGACCAATCCTCCCGACTGGTTCGTTCCTTTCACATGCCCATCAGAACTGCTGTTGATAATACTTCCGTAGTTCAGTCCGACCAATCCGCCAACATGATCAACGCCTTCAGTCGTTCCCGAAGTTTTACAATCGACCACAATTCCGTCGTTCTGACCCAATAATAATCCTACCCTATTGGCTGTTCCTTTCACCTGTCCGGTAACACTGCAATTTTTTACCGTTCCTTCATAAGCAAAGCCAACCAAACCTCCTACGTATTCTTTCCCCTCGACCAGGCAATTCTCTACATGCAGATTTTCTATGGTTCCCATACTACATCCGAAAAGCCCGACATACATGCTTTCCGGTTCATTGATAACCAGATTCCTGACGGTATATCCTCCTCCGTCTACGATCCCGCTGAAAATGGTCGCTGCGGTTTTCAGTGAACCTATACTTTCACAAGTCTTTCCCGACAGATCAATATCCCTTGTGAGACGCAGGTATTGGTCTGAGAAATTCCGTCCTTCCCTGGTTTCGGAAGCCAAAAAAAGCAAATGTTCCGGAGTTTCTATTAAAAACGGATTTTCTTTAGTCCCTTTTCCTGAGAGAATAGATTCATTTTCAACTGAATATATATTGTTAGAAGAAATAAAGAAAAAAGAAACTATAAGAATACGAATAGTTCCGGAAAGGATGATTGTTTTCATTGTTGATATAATAATATAGAGTGTATGCTTATGTATTGCAAATATATACATTTTCTATATAACAAAATATACTCCTGTTTTGATTAGAATTTTCTATTTACTTAAACTCTATTTAAGAACTCATCTCGACTTTTTAGCACGGAGACATAGAGGTCATGGAGTTTTTATTTTTTAAGAAAAAGGAAGATCATGTATTCGAAAATTCGGCAGAAACTACCTGTCTGAACATGGAACATTCCTTTATTTTTCTATGTTCTCCATAGTCTCTTTGGTAAAATTAGAAAGTCAAGACGAATTTTAAGAATTTTTCAGGAGACTAAGAAGCTGTTTATAAATTTTAAAATAGATTCGCAATCTCATTTATTGAAATTTTTATCGGATTATTGAAGGATTTTTTTTAAGTTTACGCCCCAAAAATGAATGCAGATCTAAAATTAAGTATGATGATTATCCTATGAAAAAGAAAAAAATAAAAGTCTTCACCTGTAATATTTATGTAGCTTTACTCATCCGTTTGCTCATCATATTCGCACTCTTTTCCTTGTGCAGGGTATTTTTCTATTTATTCAATACTGGTCTTTTTCCCGGCATGACGTTCGAGCACTTTTTTTCTTTGTTGAAAGGAGGTCTCAAATTCGATTTAACCGCAATTTTGTACACCAACGCCATTTTTATATTAGGTTACCTGCTTCCTTTTAAATTCAGGTACAATAATCTCTATCAACAAATCCTGAAATGGATTTTCTATATCACCAATGGCATCGCCATCGCTTTGAACTGTATTGATTTCATTTATTTTCGCTTCACCCTCAGAAGAAGCACCTGGTCTGTCCTGAATGAGTTTTCTAATGAAAAGGGTAATTTCGCTCTTTTAGGACAATTTCTTCTGGACTATTGGTATGTGCTTTTTACCTTTATCGCATTTATTGTATTACTGGTTTTCCTCTACAAACGAATAGAGATACGGAAAAAACCTCTGATAGAAAATAAATTCTTTTATTACTCTCTTTCTACAGTGCTGATGGCATTGGGAGTATATTTATTTGTCGGAGGAGTGAGAGGCGGATTCAAACACAGTACAAGACCCATAACCATCAGTAATGCGGCGGTTTATGCAAATCAGCCTAATGAAATCGGAATCGTTCTGAATACTCCTTTTTCGATTTTCAGAACATTGAGACAGATCAATTATCCCAGATTCAACTATTTCGAAAAAGAAAAATTGGATGTCATTTATACTCCTATTCATCAACCGGATACTTCCACTCCATTTACCCCTAAAAATGTAGTGATCATCATTGTTGAAAGTATGAGTAAAGAATATATTGGAGCCCTAAATAAAGACCTGGATCATGGAAATTACAAAGGATATATGCCATTCCTTGACTCTTTAATTACAAAAAGTTACACATTCAACCATTCTTTCGGAAACGGATTGAAATCAATTGACGGTATGCCATCGGTTTTAACAAGTATTCCTTCATTTCCGGATCCTTATATATTATCGGTTTATTCAAACAACAAAATAAAGGGAATTGCGGCCTTGCTGAAAGAGAAAGGCTACGATTGTTCGTTCTTTCACGGAGCGCCTAACGGCTCGATGGGTTTCGATGCTTTTGCCAAAATGTCGGGATTCGAACATTATTACGGTAAAAATGAATACGGAAACGATGCTGATTTCGACGGAATGTGGAGTATCTGGGACGAACCGTTTTTACAATTCATGGCCAATGTGTTGAATCAAAAGAAAGAGCCGTTCCTGGGAGCCGTATTCACAGCCTCTTCTCACCATCCATATAAAGTTCCCAAAGAATACGAAGGAAAATTCCCCAAAGGAAGTGTACCGATCCATCAATGTATCGGATATACGGATATGGCTTTGCGAAAGTTTTTCGAAACGGCTTCAGCCATGCCCTGGTTCAAAAATACATTGTTCGTGTTGGTAGCAGATCACACCAATCAAACGGCATATGAAAAAAGCAGTACCGCCATCGGACCGTTTTTGATTCCAATCATCTATTACGATCCTTCGGGAGGACTTCAGCCCGATATCGAAAACCTGAGAGCAACTCAGCAAATTGATATAATGCCAAGCATTCTGAATTATCTCCATTACGATAAACCGTATTTTGCATTTGGGTTCGATGCTCTTTCCAAAGATTCAACGGATTCGAAATCTTTTGTAATCAATTACAATGGTTTTTATCAGGTTTATAAGGGCAATTATGTCCTCCAAACAAAAGATGATAACAGTCCTTTTGCATTATATGAGTATGATTCCGATAAGTTATTGAAAAACAACATCATCGATAAATATCCGGAGATTGTGGAGGAATTGCTTACCTACTTCAAAGCATTCCGCCAGCAGTACAATCAAAAATTAATTGACAATGAAATGGTAGTCAATCAGCCATAAGTAAAAAACTGTGAAAATTAAAGCAAGTGAAAGTCAGTATCATCATCCCTGTTTATAAATCGACTTTGTCCGGATTCGAGATAAAATCTTTGGAACAAGCATATTCTGTATTGTCTTGTTATCCAATCGTTTTCGCTAAACCTGAATCACTGGATTTAACAACCTTACTGGAGAAATATCCACGGATACAGATTGAAAACTTTGCAGATGACTATTTCAAAG